>DIRK01000043.1:0-45467 GCA_002427535.1 Mageeibacillus sp. UBA5438
GGGTTGACTTCTTATAGCTGGTCTAGCCATCCAGGGCTTTATCGATGATCAGGTGCGTTAAGAGCGTTTGCTTTTCTTGAAGCGCAGTATCCATGATCGTAATCTCTCCTAAGTCTAAACCCTCCGGCGAATATGAATTGAATAGACGATACTCAAAACCATCCAGAATGAACATTTGCTCGATCCAGTGCTTTGTGGCGGAAGAAGATTCCAAAACACTTATACCAATCCCCCGGTATTGGAGATCGCCATCATTGCTGGGGCTACTGCCTGTCTCAGGCTCTGCCACCACACTGCCATCCATTTTTTTACCTAAGAGGGAAGCGTTTCCGTAGACATAATAACCAAGTTTTTTTGACAGAAGATCTCTACCGTCAAGTTTTAAATAATACTGAACCTCTTCGTATCCCAGATTGTCTAAATCAGTAAGGACCAGATTTTCTTCGCCGGAAAGCGCTTTTTCAAGCGCTCCAAAAGATGTTAGCTTTTTTTCAAACGCCGGGTAACGGGGCCATCTTAGATAAACAAAGATGGCCACAGCGATGAGGAAAAAAAGTAATACGACAAGGACAATACGAGTTATATTTCGTGGTTTTTTCTTTTGTTTGTATGCCGAATCGTTCCCATAATGCTCCTCCAATCCGATCATCGATCTTCTTTGTTTTCTGGATATCAAATGGCTCTTTGGGAATTGCGTTTTTGGATGAATTTCTGCGCGTCGCATTCTCTGCTAGTTCACACGGATGGCCTCAGCCTTCCTAATATCAGCTTAGCATGTTCACATATAATATATAAATAATTCATAAATTGCTTCAATTGTTGAAAGTAGTACGATGGGTTAAGGAGGCGCTTTATGACAGACAGAGACGATTTTGCCCTCACTTGAATCGACTTACCTCCCAGGAGGCATCTGCTTATGAAGACTTTATAGCGCTCTACACAAAGATGACCTATGCCTATGTGTATGGAATCCTTGGGAATAAAGAAGACGCGGAAGATGTCGTTCAGGAAGTATTTTTAAAGCTCTACATGTTGGATAAAGAGCAATTTCCAAGCCGAGGTGAAAAATCGTGGTACTACAAGTTCTGCACAAACCTTGCCCGTGACTACCAGAGGAAAAATAGATTTACAGAAAACCTCGATGAACATATACCCTTTCTTACGGTAGACCATGAAAACATTCAGGCGATTGAGTCCAAAAGCGCCTACTTTAGCGCGGTGTCGGGACTATCTGAAATCGATAGAAATATTGTGGGTCTGAAAATAGTGGCCGGATTAAAGCACCGTGAAATCGCAAAAATACTGGGGAAACCCGAAGGCACCATACGATGGCGCTATATGCGAGCCATCCATTCACTCAGGATCATTTTAGGATCAATGGCGGTGGCCGTCATGTCCTGGGTGGCACTCTTAACAATGCCGCCACGTGCCACGGTACTCTCCGAACCTGTCCCCCAGGCAAGATTCTTATCCGTGGTTCTCTTTGGCCTCATGGCTTTGTCAGTCGGTATTATTATCTACCTGTCAGTGGGGTTCACGAGAAGAAAATCCGAGAAACGATAATTAGTCCAACAAATAGACCCCTCCGCTGCGTCTTATTAATAGAGGTATGACTCGAGAACGAAAGACGCTAAAAAGCAAGGTCCGGAGGAGGCTTATGTCAAAATCAAAATGCTCCCGCAATTCTCTCATCGCACTGATCGCCGTGCTCCTATTGATCGCAATCTTTGGACTCACCATGCTGACGAAGCGGTCCCCGGTCTATTCCGATTTTCTTGAAGGTGAAGATGTCTCAATTGAGTACCAATATATCGATTACATGGGCATCCACCATGCGGGGACTGTCGTTGAACGCGCGAAAGTCCAAAACCTTGCGGGCATCTTGAAACGCATTCAAGCTAGCGACCCTGAACGCATTAGAAAGATTGAGGAACGATCGGGCGCCATTACTTTTATGTTTATTGTGAAGAGCGGAAATGAAAAGCTTCGCTATTCGCTTAATGGTCACTATTTGGCGGTAGGAAAAAGGGGGTTATTGAAATCCTATACGATTTACGAACTGCATCAAGAGAACGCCGAGGAATTGATTGCCTTTATGCGAACAGTGTTTGATTGAGCCTGTTTCTTCCCGCAAACGGATTGGTAATACCGCCTTTATCAGTCGTCAAAAATGGCGTCGTACATCTCCAGTTCATCCACCCAAGCGTCCACTTCTTTGTACCTATTTTGTTTGACCTGTTGGCGACCCAACTTGCGATAATCTTTGCGCCTCGCCTTTCGCTTGATCTTTTTGAGCTTGTGAAAAGCTTTGGGGACAAGATGCGCTTCGTAGTCGTAAAAATCCAGGACAATCGCGATGGTTTTTTGCGAAGCATAAAGGGGCACGACGACAGGATCACCTACCCGAATACTGAGGTCACGCACACGGAAAATCGCTGTCTGCTGAATCGACGGAAAAAGCACACGGGCGTAGCGGACCCAATTACCTTGATAGGCGTGGTTGGACATATTTTGTTCCTTCACTTAATAGGCAAAACGCGTATTTTTTACTTTCCATTTTTCCAACGAAATCTGTACCCAAAAAAGATAGATGCCGAATGTGATGATGCTCAACAAAAGCCACTTGATCCAATGCCCGAATAAACTCAACGCCCTGCCATGAAACTGGAGCCTTCGTCCTTCAATGACCGTATGGTTTACTTGCCAGCCGTATACCACACAAAGGGCCCAGGGGTAACAAATGCCGAAGGTTAAGGTCGTGACAAGAAAACCCAAGATACGCCAGCCGATGAGCTGCGCCAGGCCGCCATCAAAATAAGATTCCATATACATACTGAACCTCCCCCAAAAAGCGTAATCGCTTACATTGATTCTAACAGGACCTTTTCAATCTCACCCACGTACAAAGAATGGTAACCGCAGCCATCCATGTACCAGGTAGGCAGAATAGAAGAATCGATAAAACCCTCGGGGAGGAGGGGATGCTGGCTGAGTTTTTTACAGACAAGCACCGTATCCGCCTCAAGAAAGAAGGGGACCCCTTGATCCTCACAAAGGGTAAAGCCGACATTTTTTATCTTGTTCTCATCCCGGCCCGAGACGCTGCCTAAATATTCGAGCTTATCCTGATACTGTTTTCTAAAAAAACACAAGGAAAAATGATCCGCCGCGTCAATGAAGGTTTTGGTAAAACGGGCCTCTTTCACAAAAATGAAAGCGGCCCGCCTATTCCAAAGCACCCCCATGCCGCCCCAGGAGGCGGTCATGGTGTTGACTTGGTCGCCCTTTTTAGCCGTGATGAGCATCCAATCCTGCCCGATGGCTTCAAAAGGATCGATCTTCAGTGCTTCGATGTCAATGGATGTAAATGACTTCATTGCTTTATATAAAGAACGCGCGGTCTTCTTTACGGGGTGCTGCCTCGGGCGCTTCATTCGGATAGCCCAAAATGCAGTGGCCAACCCCCTCATAGTCACCCGTGATTCCGAGATCTTTCAAGATCTCTTTGCCGCGCTCTGACTCAAACTCTTCTTTGGCGCGGTGGACCCAGCAGCTTCCCACGTTAAGCGAGGACGCCGCTAACATCAGGTTGCCCATGATGAGGCTTCCGTCACAAGGCGGATTGCCATCCTTTTCACCCAACACAACCAGCACCACCGGCGCGCCGTAGAAAGGATCGTGCCCTTCGTCCTTGCCCGCGATCAGGCGGTTCATCTCTGACAATTCGTCTCGGAGCGCTTTATCCGTCACGGCAAGAATAATGCTCTTTTGCCAGCCGTTTGAACTGGCCGCATAAAGACCCGCCTCAACGATCTGTTCGATGACTTCTTTCGGGAGCATCTCAGGCTTATAATTTCTAATCGCTCTTCTTTTCTTAATGGCTTCTAAAACTTCGTTCACGCTTCTTTTTCCTCCCAATCAAATTTTTAACCACTTCATTTTAATACAAACATGAACCGCGGAAAATTATTTTGTTTTTTTGCAGCCTTGACAGTCACCGGGACGTTCCCCAGTATTCACAAAATACATGAAGCGGTGAAGGAAGCTGACATCCTCATCCGGACAACCCCGAATAAATTCCACAATGCGCAACAAGCGCTCCCTTGTCTCAGGTGACAGCTGGTGCTCCATGCGGCAGGCATCCTGCTCTGCGATTGAAGCATCCAGTCCCAACACCTCGTGCAGAAACGCGTACATAAGTTGGTGGCGCTCGTAGACGTCTTCGGCCACCTTTCGGCCCTTTTTTGTCAGCTCAATATGACCGTATTTTTCTTGTTCGACAAGACCCTTTTCCGACAATGTTTTCACCGCCGAGACCACCGAAGGCATCTTGACATCGAGCGCGTGCGCCACATCCTTCACTCTTGCGATTTTTCGCTCGCGGTCAATCACGAGCAAAGCTTCCAAATAGTCTTCTTCTGACTGTGTGTACTGATTCAAGACATGCCTCCTATCGTTGTGCTAAGTAGTCTTTGCCCTTTTGAGAAATCTGAAAGATTTTCACGATTTCCTTCTGGCAGCTTTTGATAAACGGACAATTTGAACAGGCGACGACACAGTCGGCCCCTGCCTCTTCTTCTAGGATGAAGCCCATACGGATCAACTGAGAGATGCCGTCATCGACCAGCGTATCCTCAATATTTAGCTCCCTTGAAATATGAGAACGTGAGATCTTGCGATCCCTCTCGATAATCATTAAAATATCTTTTAGCATGACAACGTCCCCCTTTAACTAAAGCCCAAAAGTGACCCGATCTGGAAAATCGCCACCGCAAACAACCAGCCGATTGCAAAGGTATAAAGCGCGAGAAAAAGCGTCCACCCAATAGAGTTAGTCTCCTTTTTCACCGTGCCCAACACCGCCGCGCAAGGCGTGTAAAGGAGCGTCATCACCATGTAGGAAAGCGCGGTCAATGAAGTAAAATTCTGCTGCAAAGCATTCACCAGCATTGAGCCCTCCTCCACATACTGCCCAGCGTAAAGCATGCCCAGCGTGCCGACGACCGCCTCCTTAGCGGGGAGGCCCGCAAAGAGCGCCACTGCCTCCTGCCAAACGCCAAAGCCGGCATAGCGGAAGATGGGGGCGATGAAGGTCCCAATCTGTCCCAGGATACTGTGCTGACTGTATGGTTCCACAGAACCCGGCAGAACCGCCAGTACCCATACGAGCGTCACGACCGCAAAGACAGTTGTTCCCGCACGCTTCAAAAATCCGTAGACGTTATCCCACATATTGCGCAAAACATTTTTAGCGCCCGGCGTCCGGTAGGGAGGAAGCTCCATGATGAAATAGGACGACTCCCCCTTGAACAAGGTTTTGCTGAACAATTTGGCCATCAGCATCGCGATTAAGATGCCGAGAAAATAAAGTGAGAATAAAACAATGCCGCCGTGCTCCGGAAAGAAAGCGGCAATAAAAACAGAGTAAATCGGCAGTTTAGCCCCGCAGGACATGAAAGGATTGATCAGGGTCGTGATCATGCGATCTTTTTTATTATCTAAGGTTCTCGCCGACATGATACCCGGTACATTGCAGCCAAAGCCGATGATCATGGAGACAAAGGCCTTCCCCTGAAGACCGAATTTGCGCATCAGGTCATCCCAGATATAGGCGGCGCGCGCCATATATCCGCTGTCCTCCAAAAAGCCAAGAAGCAAATAAAGCACCGTGATGACCGGCACAAACTCCACCACCGCGCCCACCCCGTTGATCACCCCGTCCGCCATAAAAGAAATAAGCCAGGCGGGCGCTGACACAAGGGTCAAAAAGCGCTCAAGCCATCCCCCAAACAGCTCCACGAAGGAGGCGACCGCCCCGCCCAAAAGGTCCTCCCCGATCACAAAGGTCAGTTGGAACACCACAAACATAATGGCGGCGAAAATCGGGATTCCAAAAAATTTATTGGTCACGAACTTGTCAATCGTATCGCTCAGGGTGATCTTTTGGATTTCCGGCCTGGATACGGTCCCTTTTGCAATCTCATGGGTCAGACGGTAGCGCGTGTCAATAATTTCCAATTCAAAATTGTCACTTGAATGGTAGCGTGTGAAATTTCGAATTTCTGTTCTTGCTTTTTCACTTAGATCAGATTCGAGAAGTGATTCAATCAATGCCTGGTCGCCCTCCACCACCTTTAAGGCGACCCAGCGAAGTGGGAAGGGGAGCTGTTCTTCTTTTAAGAATTCTTCAACATGTTCAATATGGTGTTCAATGGCCTCGTCGTAGCGAAGTGGGTTTTTCACCACTTCACCTTCGTTTAAGACAAAGACGGCCCTACGGATCAGATCTTCAAGCCCCGTCCCCTTGGTCGCGACCGTCGGGACAACCGAGATGCCCAATTTCTTGGAAAGCGCCTCGATGTCAAATAGGATATCTTTTTTTTCAGCCTCATCCACCATGTTGAGCGCAATGACCACCTTTTGACCCATCTCAAGCAACTGGGTGGTCAAGTAGAGATTGCGCTCAAAATTATTGGCGTCCACCACGTCAATAATGACTTCTGCTTCCTCACTCAAAATGAAATTTCTTGCGATGACCTCATCTTCTGAAAATGCGCCTAAACTGTAAGTACCGGGAAGATCGACGACATGGTATTCTTCGCCTTCAAATTCAAAAAAACCCTCCTTTTTTTCCACCGTCACCCCCGGCCAGTTGCCGACATAGTGATTGGCGCCCGTGAGCGCATTAAAAAAAAGAGGTTTTGCCACTGTTGGGGTTTCCGACAAGTGCGATCGTGCCCTTACGCATGCCCGTTGTCCTCGATGTCAAGATTGATCTTTCCGGCTAAACCGCGACCTAATGCCACCTTGTTGCCGGCCAAGCAGACGATCACGGGGCCCGCGTCATTTTTCACGACGGTCACAGGAGCGCCCGTGTTAAGCCCCATTTCATAGAGTCTTCTTGTGGCCGATTTCCCCGCGTCAATGAGCTTGACTTTACCGGTGTCACCGCGTTTTAGCATTAAAAGGTTTTTCAGCATAAGGGGCAGTCTCCTTTAAGGACTTCTAATAAAGTTAGGGCTTTCTAACTTACATGATCATATGCCTTTTTGAAGGCGCTGTCAATGCCATAAAAACGTGTCTTTTGTGCTAGATTAAAACTCATCGTACAAAACAAAAAGAGAGAGAAACAATTGTGATTCCCTATACCCTAATCCGCGCTAAAAGGAAAACTGTTTGCTTGAAAATGGTCGAAGGAAAGCTCGAAGTGCGAGCGCCTCACCATGTGCCCATCTCTTTTATTGAGGATCTTATTCGTGAAAAGGACGGATGGATCCGAGAACATTTAGAAAACTTTAAGGCGCTCCAACAGACACGAGCGTCCCATACACTCAACTACGGCGACACGATCTCCTATATGGGGACGCCCTATACCATTGAGCCGCGTTTTGGCGCGTATATCGGCTGGGATCTCGATTTGCATCTGTTCTATGTCCCCAGTGATTTGAACAGCGAACAAATCAGGCAAGCCATCATCCAGATCTTACGCAGTCTGGGGCAGGTGAGCATGACTCTAAAAGCCATCGACTGGTCCATTAAAATGGGCGTAAAATTCAATCAGGTCAAAATAACAGGCGCCCAAACACGCTGGGGAAGTTGCTCCTCATTAGGAAATTTGAACTTTTCCTGGCGGCTGCTCCTAGCCGATGAAGCCCTCATCGACTACATCGTCGTGCACGAATTGGCACACTTAAAAGAAATGAACCATCAGGAGGGCTTTTGGGCGATTGTGAAAGACGTTATGCCTGACTATCAGGTGAGGGAAGCGCAATTAAAGCGCTTTCGTGCGACAATAGATCAAGAAGGCTGGTAGATCAAGGAGGTGTTCCATGCTCGGTGCCATTGTCGGAGATATTGTCGGTTCACGTTTTGAATCTAATCCGCATAAATCAAAAGACTTCGAGCTGTTCACAGACGAATGTCGTTTCACCGACGACAGTGTCATGACGCTTGCGGTTGCCAGGGCTGTGCTCGAGGCCAAGTCCTATTTTCCCGAAATCGACATTTTGAATGTGGCCGATTTTCAGGAAGCCTTGGCCGATCTTGCCGAAGCATCCATGCAGGAACTGGGACGTAACTATCCCGATGTCGGCTACGGCGAAATGTTCCGGCGGTGGATCATGAGCGATCATCCTTATCCTTACCAAAGCTACGGCAACGGAGGGGCCATGCGCGTCAGCCCTATCGCGTATCTCGGCTATAACGAATGGGAAGCCGTCCAAATGGCCGAGACGGTCACGGAACTCACCCACAACCACGAAGAGAGCCTCCGGGCCGCGGACGCTGTCACCGTCGCCGTTGCCATGGCGTTGCGGGGCGCGACCCGGCGCGAGATCAAAGAACAGATGGTCATCCAGTACCACCCCTTGGATTTCAAGATCGACGACATCCGGGAAGGCTATACCTTGAGTGTCAGAAGCAGCGAGTCGGTCCCTCAGGCGATCCAGTGTTTTCTTGAATCAACCTCCTTTGAGGACGCCATCCGAAACGCCGTGTCATTAGGCGGGGACAGTGACACCCTGGCCTCGATCGCCGGCGCAATCGCGGGCGCCTACTACGGTGTACCGCCCTTGATTCGAAAGAAAGCCTTAAGCTACTTAGATGAAACCCTTTTAGCCATTGTGAAGGCCTGGGAGGAAATATTTCCACCTAAGGGAGAAGCCTTTCAAGTCCTGACTAAATACCTAGGGAAAATGGACTCCTGCGAAGGCAAGGCGCGCGAACAGATGCTAAGCGATATGACAGAAGAGCTGTCTCATTTTCCCGAACAGCTAAGGCAATGGCTGCGTCGGCTAAAAGACCTCGACTGGCAGCCGCATCACAGAACCTTCCTATCTTTGAAACTGAAGAGCACCCTTGCCCTGGGAGACCAAGAGTATATCCGTGAGCTCCGGTTCACAGATCAGGGGATGACGCTTGAAAAGGATTGTTTCGGGGATAAACAGAACCCGGACTGTCAACCGATCCATTACAGTCTTAAAGAAGCGCAGTTATTTCAAGAACATCTCCTAGCGCTCCACATCGAGTATTGGAGTCCGTATTATAATGGGCGGGCAATAGACGGCAGAACCTGGACACTTGATGTGTACTATTCCGATGGCTTTCGGGCGCAATACCAAGGTGTGAGCGCTTATCCTGAGAATTGGAACGATTTGCTTCGACTGCTTCAGGTTAAGTTTAATGAAGAGGACGATTATTAATGGCAAAGTATGAGCGCGCCCTTGTGGGCGATTTTAATCATTTTTTAGATCATTTGCACCAAAGCATCACGCGGGGGAGCCTCTCCGCGTCTTACGAAGACGGAAGTGATTTTTACAGAGGGGGTGTCCGCGTTGCCTTTCGCGTTTACGAGCGTTACAGCTGGTTTGGAAGTAATCGCGTCAGCCTGGCCGTCACCCTCGTCGGAGAGGGTGCGAACCTCCAGGTGTCCGCCATAACGGCGGGCGGAAGTCAGGCGGTGTTATTCAAAATTAACACCTTCGGTGAAAGCGCTTTCCTCGATCGCTTCATCGATTCGGTGGAGCGCTATATCAATAGACGATGAACGCCGTGGGCGATTGTTCACAGTTTGTTTGTTGACCCCGTCACGTGAGGACCTGTAATATATCCGAATAGCAAGAAATAGATGTGTAGGAGGTCGGCTCGATGAGTCAGAATATTTACAAATACCCTCTCGATGAGGTGCGCGAGATCCGAGATCTTCGCGATATGCTCGAACAAAGTGAAAAATTGTACGGCGACAAAGCGGCCTACATGATCAAGGACCCGATTGCCGCAAGGCAGATCGCGCCTCGATCCGAGGAAGCTCTGAACCTGAAAATCGATCACAAAAGACCGTACAAAACCGTGAGCTACAAACAGTACGCTCAAGATGTCAGAGCTTTGGGAACTGCCTTGAAAAACAGGGGCGTCAATGAGAAGAGCCGCGTCGCCATCTTGGCGGAGACGCGTTATGAATGGTATGTCACCTACATGGCCGTGGTGAACGGCCTTGCCGTCGTGGTGCCGCTTGACAAAGAACAGCCACCCAATGAGATTGTGAACCTCGTGAACAGCGCTGAAGTCGATGTCCTTTTCTTCTCGCAAAGTAAAAAAGAGGCGGTCGACAGCATCCGGGGCGAGATCCCGAGCGTTCAACATTATGTCGGCTTTGATGTCCCGGAAGAAGGCGAGAGCGATGTTTACTTCTGGGATCTTTTGGCAGAAGGAGAAAAGCAGCGTGAAGCAGGCGATCTTTCTTACGACACGCTCCCCATCGACCCCCAAGCCATGCAGATCCTGCTTTTTACCTCAGGCACCACCTCGACGCCCAAAGCCGTCATGTTAAGTCACAAGAACATCTGCAAGAACCTGATGGGCATGTGCCAAATGGTCTACATCGGACCGGACGACGTGTTCTTGTCGGTGTTGCCCTTGCACCACACCTATCAGTGTACCTGCGGATATCTGTGCCAACTGTACCGCGGCTGTACCGTGGCGGTCTGCGAGGGACTGCGCTACATCGTGCCCAATATGCAAGAGGCCAAACCGACCATGGTCTTGGTGGTCCCCCTCATGATGGAAGCCTTCCATCGCGGGATCATGAAGAAGGTCAAAAGCGACGCGAAACTCGAAAAGAAATTCATGTTCGGCATGAAGCTGACCCGCGGACTTCGTAAAGTGGGCATCGATCTTAGAAGAAAAATCTTTGATTCCGTCCACGAAAACTTCGGCGGCAACCTTCGGATGCTCATCGCCGGAGGTGCAGCCATTGCACCTGAACTTTTAAAAGACATGCAGGATCTGGGATTCAACTGCCTGCAAGGCTACGGTCTGACCGAATGCGCGCCTATCCTGGCCTTAAACCGCACCCACCATTACAACAACCGTTCGGCGGGTTTGGCGCTTCCGGGCGTGGACATCAAGATCCTGGATCCCGACGAAAACGGCATCGGTGAAATTGCGGGACGCGGCGACAATGTCATGCTCGGTTACTACAAAAATGAAAAGGCCACAAAAGACGTCATTGACGAAGACGGCTTCTTCCACACCGGTGACTACGGCTACTTGGATAAGGACCAATTCGTCATCATCACGGGGCGCAAGGCCAACATAATCGTTACCAAGAACGGCAAGAACGTCTTCCCAGAAGAAATTGAATTTCTCCTGACTCAGCACCCCCTGATCGCGGAAGCCGTTGTGTCGGGGCAGGCAAGAAAAGACGGGGACACCCTGATCCACGCGGAAATTTTCCCTGACCGTGACAGCGTTGACGAGGATCCCGGGTTGAAGGGACTGCTGCTCACGGATGCGCGCGTCAAAGAAAAAGTGAACGCCGTTGTAAAGGAAGTCAATCAGGGCCTAGTCCACTACAAAACAGTACGCACCATTTCTCTGCGTGACACGGAATTTCCGAAAACCACCGCGAAAAAGATTATTCGCCACTGATCTGAATTTGAACCATGAAGAAGTGAAAAACCCCCGCTCATTTGAAAGCGAGGGTTTTCATTTTTACGGTTTATAGGAATCCTTGAGCGGCACCGATCGGTTGAACACAAGGTGATCTTCACGATTATCTTGGCTGTCATGGATAAAATAGCCAAGGCGCATGAACTGGTAACCGACTAAAGAGCGGTCATCCAAAAGCCAAGGCTCAACAAATGCCTGAATCGCTTGAAGCGAATCAGGGTTCAACAGCTCATGGTAATCGCCCTCGTCTTCATCAGGCGCTTCCACGGTAAACAGGTGATCATACAGGCGGACTTCAGCGGGGATCGCTGTTTCTTCATCAAGCCAGTGAATCGTCCCGCGTACTTTTTGGCCCTCGCGCGCCGTACCGCCCTTGGTTTCAGGATCGTACTCTGCCAATACCTCAATGACATTGCCCGCTTCATCCTTCTTACAGCCGGTGCAGTGGACAATGTAGGCACCGCGCAGACGCACGTGGTTTCCGGGATAGAGCCTATGGTATTTTTTCGGGGGATCTTCCTCAAAATCCTCACGTTCAATCAAGAGATGACGTGAGAATGTAATGTCATGCGTACCGGCATCCTCCTGGCCGGGGAGATTCGCGACGGTAAAGCGCTCCTCTTGGCCCTCCGGATAGTTGGTAATCGTGAGTTTCACAGGATCAAGCACCGCCATCGCACGCGGCGCGCGCTCGTTCAGATCTTCCCTTAAGCAGTGTTCAAGGAAGCGGATATCGACCATGCTCGGAACTTTTGAGACGCCGTTCCTTTCGGTGAAGTCACGGATAGCACGGGGCGTATAGCCTCTTCGCCTAAGCCCGCAAAGCGTCGGCAATCGGGGATCGTCCCAGCCGTCGACAAGGCCTTCTTCGACCAAGCTTCGAAGCTTTCTTTTACTCATGACCGTGTAACTGATGTCAAGGCGCGCAAACTCGATCTGACGAGGTTTCGCAGGGAGCGTCACATGGCTGACCACCCAGTCATAAAGCGGGCGATGATCCTCAAATTCTAAAGAGCATAATGAATGCGTGATGCCTTCTAACGCGTCATTGATGGGGTGGGCAAAATCGTACATGGGGTAGATGCACCAGTCGTCTCCCGTTCTGTGATGGTGCGAAAACTGGATGCGGTAGATGACAGGGTCGCGCAGATTCATATTGCCCGATTCCATGTCAATCTTTGCCCGGAGCGTATAGCGACCTTCCGGGAACTCGCCTTGGCGCATACGGCGGAAAAGGTCGAGACTTTCTTCTTTCGGCCGATCTCGCCAGGGGCTGTTTTTGCCCGGCGTTGTCAAAGTACCGCGGTATTCTCTTACTTCCTCCGCGGTCTGTTCGCAGACAAAGGCAAAGCCCTTTTCAATCAATTCCTCCGCGCCCTCATAGATCTCTTCGAAAAAATCGGAGGCGTGGAAAAAACGCTCCTCCCAGTCATAACCGAGCCAGTGAATATCGTCCTTGATGGCGCGTACAAAGGCCTCATCTTCTTTGACGGGATTCGTATCGTCCATGCGGAGATTGCACAGCCCGTTGAAGATCTTGGCCATGCCAAAGTCAATGACAATGGCTTTTGCGTGACCGATGTGAAGAAAGCCGTTGGGTTCGGGTGGAAAGCGTGTGTGGACAGACAGTCCATCGTAACGGCCACCGGGACCCATGTCCTCCTCGATCATGTCGCGTATGAAATGGTTGATTTCGTTATCGGTGGTGACCTCTTCTTCAGGGGTGACACCGTATACCACACCGGGTATGCGCGTGTTTTTGTCTTCTCTATCGTGATTCATGCATTAAGCCTCTCTTAAATATTGAATGGCTCGATCAAGGCGTGACAATGATTCCGCTTGACCCAGTATGACCGCTGTTTCGACGGCGCCTCCGGGGGTTACCTGTTGGGCGGCAAGTCCCGCTCGCAAAGCACCCATGACAAGCCCTTTTTTCAACCCCAATTGTTCTCCTGCTTCTTCCAACGTTTGCAAGAGGACCGTATCGGTCCAGCCCTCCACCTTCGAAAGAAATGGGATAAGCGCGGTTAAAATTCCTTCGGCCTTTTCGGCGTCGAGTTTTGCGCGTTTATTGAAAAATAGTTCGCGAGACAAGGGCAGGCGCTGGGTCAAAAACGAGATCATCGCTTCGATATCGGAGAGTTTCGTCACGCGAGGCTGTAGGACATGCGCCAGCATATCGAGGTCGTAAGCCTGATCCCCGAAAGCCTTGTCCGTGATGGCTTTGATTTTGTCGCGCCATTCATGAAAAGGCATGGCCCGGATATACTGCTCATTCATCCAATTCAATTTATCGTAGGAGAAAACCGCCGGTGCCTTGTTGATGCCCTCGACATGAAAAAGTTCCTCGAGCTCTTTTAAAGAGAAGATCTCGCGCGTCTCATCCCCCGGTGCCCAGCCCAAAAAGGCGATCATGTTGACAATGGCCTCCGCGAGGTAGCCGTCCGCCACAAGATCGTCAAAGCTTGTCGAGCCGTGGCGCTTGGAAAGTTTCTTCCCGTCCTCGCCAATAATGAGCGGCAAGTGTACAAAATGAGGGATCGGCCAGCCGAAAGCCTCATATAAAAGACAGTATTTAGGAGTGGAGGAGAGGTATTCAGAGCCTCTCACGATATGGGTGATCTCCATCAGGTGATCGTCGACCACGTTGGCAAAATTATAGGTCGGATAGCCATCCGACTTTAAAAGAATCTGGTCTTCCAGCTCTTTATTTTGTACGGTGATGGTCCCGTAGACGTCGTCGGTGAAAGAAGTCTCGCCTGTCATCGGCATTTTTTGCCGGATGACGTAAGACTCTCCGGCGTCGATGCGAAGCTTCGCTTTTTCAGGATCGATGTTCCGGCAGCGCCGGTCGTAGCCAAACGCGATCGGCCCCTCATCTTCCACAGAGTTTTCCTCTCTTGTGGAAGGGCAAAAGCAGGGATAGGCATGTCTCTTGTGAACGAGTTCATCGGCGTACTGCCCGTATAAAGGGAGACGCTCGCTTTGGGTATAGGGTCCGTGCGGTCCCCCGATATCCGGCCCTTCATCGTGATTCAATCCGCAGCGTTTCAATGTGCGGTAAATCACCTCCACCGCGCCCTCGACATAACGCTCGCGATCCGTGTCTTCAATACGAAGAATAAAGGCGCCGCCCTTCGCTTTGGCGATCAGGTATTCGTACAGTGCCGAACGAAGGTTGCCGATATGCATGATGCCCGTCGGGCTGGGCGCAAAACGTGTTTTTACAAGATTATTGGTCATCGATCATATCCCTGGATAAAATATTCTTGAACAGCAATCCTGATGATATCATAGAAGCGCAATGATCCTATACAAAATGAGGTTAAATCACTATCAATGTTTGGGTATGTCAGAATTGAAAAGCCGGATTTGCTGATTCGGGACTTTACCATCTATAAGTCCGTTTACTGTGGTCTGTGCAAGGCCATCGGCCGGCGCGCGGGACAGATCCCGCGCGGGGCGGTGACTTATGACATGACCTTTCTTACCCTCTTATTGATGGCGCTATCTGTCGAAGATCCGGGGCTCGACCATGAATCCTGCATTTTGAATCCTTTTAAAAAGAAACCTGTCATAAAATCGCATCCGATCCTTGACTACACCGCGGATATGTCTTCTCTTCTTGCCTACTATTCGGCCAAAGATGACGCCCAGGATGACAGGCCCATTAAAGGGCGCGCAATGGCGGCGCTTTTC
Organism: Mageeibacillus sp. UBA5438; assembly: GCA_002427535.1. Taxonomy (GTDB): domain Bacteria; phylum Bacillota; class Clostridia; order Saccharofermentanales; family DTU023; genus UBA4923. The sequence goes on from DIRK01000043.1 coordinate 15,148, forward strand.
TCCCGATCCGCCCGACGTGCCCGGCGCCTCTACCCGGAGCTTTCAAAAACGATTGCCGATGAACTTACAAGATTGAATGCGATGGAGCCTTATGAAAGCCCCGAAAGGCTTGCCGCCACTTTTGGATTAATCTTGGAAGCACTAATGCGACAAGGGATTGAGCTGCTCAATCGACACGATGAACCATTTTTTGTGTACGCAGATTTGCTTGAGACGGCTGCCAACGCGCTTGGTCAATGGGTGTATTTGTTAGATGCTGTGGACGACCTTGAAGAAGATAAAAGGAAAAAGAATCACAATCCCTTCCTTCGGATGGAACAAGATGAGGCCATGACCCTTGCCAGAACATTGCTCATCGAACGGGAAGAAACAATCGACCGGCATCTTAGCCTGATTGACTACGAACGCTTCGGCGCGATCGTGTATAATATTGTGACGATAGGTCTGCCCGCCACCCGAGAGCGTATTCTCTTGGGGGAAAAACTCCCCGCACTCTAGGCGGTCACAAGAAGGAAGGCTTTAAGACAATGAATGGTAACCCATACGAAGTGCTCGGTGTTCCTTACGGCGCATCGCCTGAGGTGGTCCGCGAGGCCTATCTTGAACTCGTACGAAGATACCATCCCGATCAGTATGAAGATCCCGGCGCGAAAGAAATGGCCGAGGCCAAAATTCGCGAAATTAACGCGGCCTACGACGCGATTACCTTAGGTAATCAACAGCAGTCAGCCGAGCAAAGACCGCCCTACGGCGCACCTTTCGGGACCCAGAACCAATCGCCTTATTACCGCTCTTCTCGGGGCGGCTCATCCTGTTGTGAAACTTTGACCTGCCTGTGCTGTGCCGACTCATGCTGTGAATGCATGGGCGGAGATCTCTGCGTGTGTTGCTGACACCGCGATCCCCTTCCGCTAGAGTCGCTACGGGCGCGCTTATGAGCGCACTTTGCTGGCTGTTAATTGCGGCCTCGGGAGTCCTCCCGACAGGCCGGTTTTTTGTGTTGACGCTCGCGTCCTTTGTCATCTTAATCGCCTGCCATGAGTTGGGCCTTGGGGGTGCGTTGTTGGTGTACTTGGCCTCTTCTGTTTTGAGCTTTCTTTGGCCCGGCCTATTCATCGCGGTTATTTTTGTCTCAAGTTTTGGCGCACTGCCCCTTTTGATCGTATGGCTCCGAGGAAAAATGAAACCTTGGGCCGCAAGGCTCATCGTGCACGCCCTCATGTCCATTTTGATGCTATCGCTCTTATGGGGAGTGGGTGTGGGGGTCTTATTGCGCATAAAATGGGAAATTTCGGGAACGATCTTGATCGGAATTATATTTTTTTTATTGCAAATTTTTCTTGTGATTTATATGTACGCGCTCCAAATGCTCGAACGGCTCTATTTTGAGCGCATGGCGCCCTGGTTGCACAGGAGGCCTTGATTCTACTTTCTGTTTCTTTTGAAGTTTTTGTCTCCGAACAAAATCGCGCGCGCCGCCTGCGCGTTGAGTTCAATGCGTTGCAGCCTTATCCAGTAGCGAAGACTGATCATTTCACGGATGACCATCACAAGGAGCGCCATGATTAAAATAAGCGACAGCCCCGCGATCGTGTAGGCAAGGTTGGGGTTTCTTGTCATCAGGATGAGTCCGCGGCTAATCAGGCCGTTGTCCGCCAAAATATCGCGGTCTGAGCCAACGCGCACGCGTATGCGGATATCATTTTTCAAGGTGAAGACCACCTGCCCTGTCATGGTGTTTTTTTGTAACGGAATAGGGTAGGGCGCGTTTCCTAAATAGTCCAATGTCTGTTCTAAGAAATGGTCACTTTGAGGGTGGATGTAATCGACGGAGTCAAGGTAAATAAGGTCAAATAATTCGCCGTTTTCGGCCTTCTCCGGGGCCCCCGGGTATTTCTCACCCGCGCGCGTCAAAGGTGACTTAGTGTAAAAATCATCCAGGTCGCTGTAGAGCTGTAAAGTAGGAGTGGTAATGCCGGCCTGCCGGAGGTTAACGGCAACCGTCATGACGGGGAGCCCGCCGGGTGAAGTCCCCACACAGCACAGGAGCGAATAGCGATCGGACAGGTGCAAGAACACATAGTTCATCCGATTCTCAGATAATGTCATAAAGTGCGCGGCCGGTGACCGCATGGCGACAATCTGCTGAGTGTTTTTGCTTGCGATCTGAATCAATTCCTCCGATACAGACAAAAGCGCCTTCGAGCGCACATTGCTGTGAAGCGCGGTCAAGAGGCGCTGGAGATCACGAAGTGTCGTGCGGGCGGTTTGTGTATGCTCTTCGGATTCCGGCAGCACCAAAGGCTCGGGATCTTCCTCTTTGCTGTATTCATCGTAGCGCTCAATCGCCAGAAGAATCGCCTCCGGTACTTCTGATTCGCGCTCGGTGCGCGCGATGTCAACTTGGAAAAATTCCGTCTGAGTCATCCCCAAAACTTGGGCCGCGTTTTGCATCTCCAAAAGGAAGTCCTCGGAGGTGCCTGACACGTGTTCCGCAATCGCGATCGCGGCGGCATCCGAGTTGTCAAAAAGCATTTTCAAAAGCAAAAAGCGAAGCGGCAGTTTATCGTCGACAAGGAGAGGCACACGATCTTCAGCGCCCTCGCGGGCGTCAATCCACTCGACCGTCCGTGAGATCACAATGAGTTCGTCCTGGGGGATGCGTTCGGTCGCAAGGTAGAGGGTCATGAGTCGGGCGACCCCGGGGATCTCCAAAACAACATCACTATTTTTTGAGTAAAGCTCCGACTGGTGAAGGGTGCCAGTGGATAAGACCGCCGGCAGGCGCGTCCGAGGATCAAAACCCTCACTCATGGAAAGGGCCGAAACGTCAGCAGGAATAAAGCAGAACGCCATGAATAAAAGCGCGGTAATGACGATCGCTGTGATGTTAGAAAACCTCATTTTTCGATCCTGCTTCATGGGTGAATCATAACATAAAGGATGGCTCAAGCCGACGGCCGGCCAGAGGGCCTGTGGTATAATCACGAGGGAAAAGGGCGTGACAAAACGCCTTTTGGAGGAAGATAAGTGACCCGGAAACATGTGTGTAAACACCGTAACAATCCCTCGACTAAAGCGGCACCCCGCCTGATCTGGGTCGTCGTTGCCGCTTTGTTTTTACTGTCGTCGCTTACAGCCTGCTCGTCTTTTGGAAAAAAAGAAGAGGTGACAGGCATCGCTCAGTATGGTGATGAAGGCGCCCTTTTTGCGCGCCAGCTCGCACAACGCTTCCCCCAGCGCTACCCCTATTCAGACGAGGAGTCGGGTGCGGCACAAATGATCGCCGAAGAACTTCGAAGCTATGGTTATGAACCTGAGATCCAACACTTTTCTGTGACGGACGAAGAGGGGGTAAGGCGAAATTCCGCGAATGTGATCGCCCATCTTTCGGGGAAAGGCTTTCAGCTGTCGGACAAAATCACAGACGAAGATCGGGATAAATGGCCTGAAAGCCAAAAGGGTTTGATCATGATCCTCGGCGCTCACTATGATACGCCGGAATTTGCGTTAGCTGAAACGGAAGAAGTAGACGAAGAAACGGAAAACGACTTCAAATGGCCCGAGGGCATTCACAACAACGCTTCAGGGGTCGCAGCCGTACTCACGGCCGCGCGCGTGATGCGCCTAGAAGCGCCGGGCTACGACGTCATCTTTGTGTTCTTTGGCGCCGGAACGGATGAATACCAAGGCGCGCGACACTATATGGCTTCGCTTTCTTCTGAGGAACGAAAGCAAGTCGAAGTCATGGTCAACATCGGCCCGATCTATGCGGGTGACAAAGTGTATGCGCACGCGGGGCAAAATTCAGTGCGCGGCGGTGAATACAAGGATTATCAGAAAAGACGAAAACTGTATCAAGTGACAGACATCTTTTTTGATAATCAGATGAATACGAAAAATCGCTATGCGATTTATACAAATCAGGCCTCTTTCCTCGTCCCCACGGACTCAGGAGGGACGGCGGTCTTTCGGGAGTGGACCACGAAGCTTTCCGATCACACGCCCTTTGATCGGGCCGGTATCCCCATCGTGTTCTTTGAATCCGGCGAATACCGTGTCAAGTCAGTGGACGAGGTGATGATTGAAAGCCGAAATCCCTACTTCCAGGAGACAGGGGGCTTGATTTCGAAGACGCGCTTTGATCGGATCGATCTTTTAGAAAATCTCTTCCGCGAGATGGACGAGCAGCAGGCGCGTCAGACCATTCCGATTATTGACGGGGGAGAAGAAGAGCCGCTTGAAACAGAAGAAGGCGATGAGGGAGAAACACAAAAAATAGTGCCCCGGCTGACCCTTCGGATCAACAATACGGCCTTTGTGCTGGTTCAACTGGCCCGCAAAGGACCGCTCAATTACGATTTTTCCGAATCGTGATTCAATAGAAAAGAGGATATCGATGAAAATTGTGATGCTGGCAACCGATATATTAGGCATGTCAGCCGCATTGTTCTGGGGACTTGTCCTGATCGTGACGGCCGTCGCTGAGTTGGCCACATTAAATCTTGTCTCGGTGTGGTTTTCCATCGCCGCGCTCGTCGCCATGATCGCGGCTTTCTTGGGCGCCTCCCTTGTCCTGCAGTTTGTATTATTCATACTGCTCTCCGTGATCGGTTTTTTTGTGTTTGTTTTTGTCGTTCGACCCAAACTGGATAAAAGGGCGATCACCGCGACCAATGCCGACCGCATCGTCGGAAAAGAAGGCGTTGTGGTCGACACGATCTGTTCCACCACAGGAAGCGGTCTCATCAAGGTGTCCGGACAAACCTGGAGCGCTCGATTAGAGGATGAGGGCCGCCTTGAAGAGGGGACTGCGATTCGCGTCAAGGAAATCCGAGGCGTGAAAGCAATTGTCGAAGCCATCGACAAAGAAAGTAGGTAAATGATGTTTTTATTCACAACAATCGCCGCACTGCCGGCAGGTACATTTGGTTTTATCTTTTTAGGGGTAGTCGCGCTATTGATCTTGATTTTATTCATACGCAATATCCGCGTCGTGCCTCAGGCGACCGCCTTTGTGATCGAGCGTCTAGGCACTTACCGTGTCACCTGGCAGACCGGTATTCACGCCAAGATGCCCTTTATCGACCGCATTGAAAGGCGTATTTCGTTGAAAGAGCGCGTGTTCGATTTCCCGCCACAGGCCGTCATCACACGCGATAACGTCACCATGCAAATCGACACGGTGGTCTTTTTCCAGATTGTTGACCCGGTGCTTTACTGCTACGGCATTGAAAATCCCATCATGGCGATTGAGAATCTGTCGGCGACCACTTTGCGTAACCTCATCGGCGACCTTGAACTCGACGAAACCTTAACCTCAAGAGACGTCATTAACACGAGCATGCGCCTGACCCTCGACGAGGCGACGGATCCCTGGGGCATTCGCGTTAACCGCGTGGAATTGAAGAACATTATCCCGCCCCGCGAGATCCAGACGGCCATGGAACGCCAGATGAAGGCGGAGCGTGAAAAACGCGAGAATATCCTGATCTCAGAGGGTAAAAAAGAAGCGCTGATCCGCGTCGCCGAAGGTGAAAAAGAAGCGGCGATCCTGCGCGCGGACGCTAAAAAAGAGCAGGCCATCCGCGAGGCGCAGGGTAAATCGGAAGCGATTCTCATGCTCCAGGAAGCCACCGCACGCGGGTTACAGATGATCAAGGATGTCAAGGCGGATGAGGCCCTGATCGCGTTAAGAAGCCTTGAGACCATGGCAACCGTTGCGGACGGCCGCGCCACCAAGATCATCATTCCGTCCAATATGCAATCGCTCGCCGGCTTGGCCGTGTCCTTCAAGGAACTGCTGTCGGACTCGAACATTGACACTGAACAAAAGAATGAGAAGGAATAACAGATCCGTTTCGGCGCTTTACGTTCATGTTCCTTTTTGTTCAGGGAAATGTTTTTACTGTGATTTTTACTCGATCGCCGGTCCCAAGGAAGACACGATCCGAGGCTGGCATCGAGGCGTATTAAAAGAATTGACGCGGCTTGATGACGAATCGTTCGCAAACGATGTCGTCATCAAGCCGCTTCAAACCATTTATTTGGGCGGCGGGACGCCTTCCTTTGTCCCGCCCTCCATGATTCTTTCCATCCTGGGACACGCCCGTGTTCTTTTTTCATTCGCCGATGACTGTGACATCACCCTTGAGGCGAATCCCGAATCAATTCGTCAAGAAGCACTCTTACGCTGGCGTGAAGCCGGGATTAACCGCATCAGTTTTGGCCTGCAGTCATCCTCCGATAAGCTACTTCGACTCATCGGCAGGAGGCACACGGCCAAAGACGCACAGCACGCGATCCTATCGGCCGAAAGCGCCGGCTTTTCCCATATAGCCGTCGACCTCATAACGGGACTTCCCGATCAGACAATAAAAGACGTCAAGGAGAGCTTGGATTTTATCGCCGAGCTTCCCATTGACCATCTGTCTTCTTACGCCCTTGACATTGTCCCCGGTACGCCTTTTCACGCCATGTGGGAAGAAGAACCCGAACGTTTCCCCTCGGACGAAGAAGAAAGACAGATGACCCAACAGGTCATCTCCCGGATGAATGATTTGGGATTCTCGCATTATGAGATCAGCAATTTTGCCAAACCGGGCGCCGAATCGCGCCATAACCTATGCTATTGGAGGGGCGAATCGTATCTTGGCGCAGGTCCCTCAGCGGCTTCTTTCATGGCGGGGATAAGGCGTAAAAATCCACCCTCCGTGACAGAATGGCTCCAACAGGTGGACACGCCGGATCTTGGGCCTTATTCAGATCGTACCATCGAAGAGATCATCGATGAACAGGCCGCAAGAATCGAGACCATGATCTTAGGCCTCCGCCTTATGGAGGGCGTCTCCTTCGATCGCTTCTATCAGCGCCACGGGGTTCACATGAATGAGCTCTTCGGTGACATTTTTCAAAAACTGGAACAACAGGGATTGATCAAGAGGGATAAAAGGGGCGTTCGCCTGAGCGAAAAGGGCCTTGATTTTGCCGACGCTGTCGTCCGAGAGTTCCTCTGATTGCCCTTATTCGTATTATTCGCATAAACTTCACAAGCTTGTCACACCCGACACATTCCATCGATTGACAGAGCTTTATCAGGGTGATAAAGTCTTATTAGCACTCGAGGCGGTCGAGTGCTAACTCTTGGAAAGGGACGGATCTTATGGACGATCGGAAACGACAAATTTTAAAAGCCATCGTCGATGATTACGTTGAGACGGCTGAACCGGTCGGTTCGAAGTCGCTTGTGACGCGCCATAAGCTCGGGTTTTCGTCCGCGACGATCCGTCATGAAATGGCAGAGTTGGAGGAGATGGGTTACTTAGAAAAACCGCATACCTCCGCCGGCCGCATGCCCTCCGATAAAGGCTATCGCGCCTACGTGGACAATATGATGTCCCTGCCTGAGATCTCAAGTGACGATGCTTCTGCCATCCGGCAGTACCTTGCCAATAACCTCGATGAAGCCAGAGCGCTCATTGAACGGGCGGCGGAATATTTGGCGGGAAAAACAGACTACCTGTCGGTGGCCTTGTCACCGAAATATTCGGATTCGAGTCTTGAGCAGATCAAGATCATGATGATCGAGCCGGGGCGTGCGATTGTCGTGCTGGTGCTTTCCGCCGGCGTAGTGCATGACCGACTGATCCGAATCCCTTCGATGCTCGATGAAGCGCAGCTTGACGGCATCGCGCGCGCGGTGGAACGCTGTTTGGTCGGCAAGAAGCTTGACGATATCACGCTTGTCACCGTCTCGTCAGTCGCCGATGAAATCGGCCTTCCGGAGGCACTTGTCAACCAGGTGTTGTTCGAGGCCTATGTTGCCATCAAACAGACCGAAAAAATTGAAGTCTATATGGATGGCAAACACCGTCTTCTCAAGCATCCTGAGTTTCGGGATGTGGAACGCGCGAACCGTTTTTACAATGCGGTCCATGAGGAGCATATGGTGGCCGGTTACATGATGGATATGAAAGAAGAGATGGAAGAGGAGATCGCACAAAATTGCGACTTTGATCTCGACTGTGTCGAGGAACTGCAAAAAGCCGATAGAGGCCTTTCTTTACCCGAGACACATCCGTCGTACATGGTGCGTATCGGCCAGGAAATTGCGCTTTCAGGGATGGAGGATATGTCCTTTATTACGACCACCTACCGTATCGGCAAAAAGATCAGCGGGCAAATCGGCGTGATCGGTCCGAAGAGAATGCAATACGGCACTATTATTTCGCAAATCAGTTTCGTCAATAAGGCATTAGGCGAGGCCGTCGGCCGGCAATATGCCCGAAACGGTGAAGAAAAAAGAAAACAGAGGGAGCACGATGAGTAAACGCGAGGACACAGAAAAAAACAAAGAGGCCCAAGAGGAGATCATTTTAACCGAAGAGAATCTCGACATGGACCTCGACGATGCGTTCAGGGATCTGAACGACCGCTACCTTAGGGTATGTGCGGATTACGATAATTTCAGAAGGCGTTCACGCCTTGACCGCGCTCAAGGCTATGAAGAGGGCGTCATTGATACGATCCGCCAGCTGATTCCCGTGTTCGAGAGTGTTGACAGCGCGGTGAAGACTTTGTCCGACCTTGAAATGGAAGAATCGAAAGAATTTGCCAAAGGCGTCCATCTGATCGCTGAGCAAATCAAAGAAGCGCTCGAGCGAATCGGTGTCAGTGAGATTGAAGGGGAGGGGGCTCACTTTGACCCGCAATTTCACCAGGCCGTGATGCATGAAGAAGATGACAGCCACCCGGACAATACCGTGACGGAGGTCTTTCAAAAAGGCTATACAAAAGGAGATCGCGTGATCCGTCACAGTATGGTCAAGGTCGTGAACTAGCGGCCCAAATAAATTAGGTAATGACACACTTTACATATTTAGGAAACGAGGAAACATAAAATGGGAAAAATTATTGGTATTGATTTAGGCACAACCAACTCAGTCGTATCGGTGATGGAAGGCGGCGAGCCGGTCGTCATTCCGAACGCCGAAGGCAGTCGCACCACACCGTCGGTGGTCGCGTTCACGAACACAGGCGAACGCCTTGTGGGGCAGATCGCAAAAAACCAAGCACAAAAGAACCCCGACCGCACCGTCTTGTCGATTAAACGTGAGATGGGCACCGATCATAAAATCAACATCGACGGTAAAACCTTTACGCCGCCTGAGATCTCCGCCATGATCTTGCAAAAACTAAAGCATGACGCGGAAAGCTATCTGGGTGAAACCGTGACGCAGGCGGTGGTCACTGTACCGGCCTACTTTTCTGACTCACAACGTCAGGCGACAAAAGACGCAGGCCGTATCGCGGGCCTGACCGTGGATCGTATCATCAACGAGCCGACCGCGGCGTCCTTGGCCTACGGCCTTGACAAGGAGCACGATCAGAAAATCGTCATCTTTGACTTGGGCGGCGGCACCTTTGACGTGTCGATCCTTGAGATCGGCGACGGCGTGTTTGAAGTGAAATCGACTTCAGGCAACACGCGCCTTGGCGGCGATGACTTTGACAGCAAGATCGTCGACTGGATGGTCCAGACGATGAAGCAAGAGCAGGGCGTCGACCTGTCAGGCGATCGTTTGGCCATGCAGCGTCTTCGCGAAGCGGCCGAAAAGGCCAAGGTGGAATTGTCAAACGTATTGACGGCCTCCATTAACCTGCCCTTTATTACGGCCGACCAGGATGGTCCGAAACACTTGGATCTGTCCTTAACACGTGCGAAGTTTGACGATATGACAGCGGACCTCGTTGAAAAGACCAAGGGTCCCCTCACCGCGGCGATGAACGACGCGGGGTTGAAACCGGCGGACATCGACAAGATTTTGCTGGTCGGCGGTTCCACGAGAATCCCGGCTGTGCAGGAGATGGTGCGCAGTTACTTTGGCAAAGACCCCTTCAAGGGCATTAACCCTGACGAATGTGTCGCGATGGGCGCCGCCATTCAGGGCGGTATCCTGGCCGGTGACATCGACGATATGATCCTGATTGACGTGACCCCCCTCACACTCGGTATTGAGACCCTGGGTGGTGTCATGACACGCATGATCGACCGTAACACCCGGATCCCGACGAGCAAGAAAAAAGTCTTCTCAACGGCGGCCGACGGCCAGACTCAGGTGGAAGTTCATGTGTTGCAGGGCGAACGTGAGATGGCAGCCGGCAATAAGTCGCTTGGGCGTTTCATCTTGGATGGCATCGCTCCGGCACCGCGCGGAATCCCGCAGATTGAGGTCAGCTTTGACATCGACGCCAACGGTATCGTGAACGTCTCAGCGATTGACAAGGGCACGAACCGTGAGCAGCATATCACGATTACAGCCTCCTCCAATCTATCCGACGCGGACATCGATCAGGCGGTGAAGGACGCGGAGCGTTTCGCGGAAGAAGACCGCAAGAAGAAGGACGAAGTCGACACCAAAAACCGCGCCGAGACGACCATTTATGAGACTGAAAAACTCATGAAAGAGTCGGGCGACAAGTTTGAAGAACCCGACAAGCAGGCGATTGAGGAGCATCTGTCCAAGCTGCGTGACAGCCACGACAGAGGCGATCTGGACGCGATGAAGTCTGACATGGAGGCCTTGAGCCAAGCGGTCTACAAGGCATCCGAGGCCATGTATAAAAAGACTCAGGAACAGGCGCAAGAAGAGCAGGCCCCCCACCAGGAGCCTCCGGCGGAGCCTGGTACCTATGAGGCCGACTTTAAAGATGTCGGTGGTGATCAGGAATAATTGTTCCGACATCGACATAAAGGACGACGGGAGCGGGCTTCTTTTGTTATGCCCGCTCCCTATTATCAAGTGTTAAGATAGGAACGGTTGTTTTTTAGAACCAGGGAGGATCAAGTGGCGACAGAACGCGACTATTACGAAATATTGGGTGTGCCCCGGGATGCCGATGCTAATACGATCAAAAAGGCATTTTGGAAGCTTGCGAAAAAGTATCATCCGGATGTGAATCCAGACGACAAGGACGCGGAGGCGAAGTTCAAAGAAGCGAACGAGGCCTACGAGGTCTTGTCGGATGAAGAAAAACGCGCTAACTACGATCAATTCGGTCACGCGGGCGTGGATGACTCATTCAACGGCGGAGCGGCAGCCTACAATATCAACCTCGACGATCTGTTCTCGACTCTGTTTGGAAGTTTCGGCGGCTTTGGCGGCTTTGGCGGTCAACAGACGGCGCGTCGTCGGACCGGTCCTACGCGAGGCGCCAACCTTCGCTATCGTATGAACTTGGATTTCATGGAGGCAGCCTTCGGGGTCGAACGTGAAATTTCGATCAAGAAGGCCGACCGTTGCCAGACCTGCGGCGGCAAAGGGACCGCGGACGGCTCTGACCCTTCGATCTGCCCCGTCTGTGACGGCACAGGGCAGGAATATGCCCAACAACAGACACTTTTTGGACAGGTCATGACGACCCGCAGCTGTTCCAGATGCGGCGGCACAGGGCATGTCATCGACAACCCCTGCGCCACCTGTCACGGCGAAGGAACGGTCATGCGCGATAAGAAGCTCTTGGTCAACGTACCGGCCGGCATTAACGAAGGTGAGATGCTCACCTTGCGCGGCGAAGGTGAGCCGGGGCGAAACGGCGGCCCCTACGGTGACCTTTATATCCAAATCTTTATCCGGCCGCACCCTGTGTTTACACGCGAAGGTAACAGGACCTTCACCGAATTACCCGTCACATACGCCCAGGCCGCATTAGGCGCTGAGGTTGAAGTGCCGACGATTGACGGCCCCGTGATGCATAAGCTGCGTGAGGGAACACAACCCGGCGAGATTTATACACTCCGCGGGAAGGGGATCCCCTATATCGGACGGCCGACTGCCCGGGGTGACCATCAGTTCCGCGTCCTGATTGAGGTGCCGAGAAACCTTTCTACCGAACAAAGAGAGATGCTGCGGCAATTTGACGACAGCACCACGGATCAGAATTACGAAAAACGCGGCAGCTTCTTTGAGAAGGTAAAAAGTGCTTTTGCCTCGCGCAGGTAACTAATCGATGGGCGCATGGGTTGTCATCGATCTTGAGTGGAACTCGGCCGCGCGCGGGGTTAAAGTCGATCCCGCACTGGCCGAAAAAATGATGTTCGAGATTATTGAAATCGGTGCCGTCCGCTTAGACGATCAGCTTCAAATCGCTGAGCGCTTTGAACGCCGTGTCAAACCCACTCTGTATAAAAGAATTCAGCACCATATCGCTCGGGTCACCAATCGCACACAGCAAAGCCTCCAGCATGGCGTGTCTTTTGAGCAGGCCTTTGGCGATCTTCTGTCTTTTAGCGGTCCCAACCCCGTATTTTGCAGCTGGGGGACCTCGGACGCTGAGGTGATGCTTGCAAACGTCCGCTTTCATAAGATTACGCCTGAACCCCTATTCAAGGGGTTAAATGTGCAGGCTGTTTTCTCAAATCTTGCTGAGGGGACCAGTCGCGGCAACCAGCGCTCCATTGAATACGCGCTCGATTTTCTACGGTTAAAAAAAGATCTTCCCTTCCATGAGGCGCTGTCCGACGCGGAATATGCCGCGCTTATTTTGCAAAGAGTCGTGGATCAGGAATGTAAAGAGGAAGAGGGAGAATCCGTCGACTCTCTTTTAAAACCCTATATTTTTGATCCTTTTTTGAACAGTCAAACAGATGAGCGCATTGAGTTGCAAAAAAAAGAAAACGTCTTAGACTACCTCGATGGACGTTCCTACGCCTGTCCTGCCTGCGGCCGGGAATTCAAAGGGCAATGGACGGAGATAAAGCCGGATAAGAGCTGGTTTTCAAAAGGCATTTGTCCTCTCCACGGTGTCATTGAGATGACGGCGAAGCGCGCGAGGCGCACCAAAAAACCACAGATCCAACTCCGTATAAGAATCCCTCGGGGCCCCTTGGTAGAGCCTATCCCCGAGACAGCTGAATCGGAACCGTTCATCTGGATCGATCCTGAAGCCCCTGTTCGAGAATAGATAAGAATCTGTAACCTTTCCACACCCTTGTCGTCTTAGAGATTGAGGACTTAAGGGGAAAGGAATTCAGTATGAAAAAAGTCATTTCACTAGGGTTGGCCCTATCGCTATGGTTGCTATCAATGACAGGCTGTGGGGGGGGCATTTCAAAACCGGTGCCGGCAGACGCTTTTGTCCTTGCAGAACCGGACACTCCGTTAAAGGACGTCGCTCCCTATGATCTTTCCTCTGATTTTCGCGAGGCACTTTGGCGTTTTGCGAGTAAAACGGCAGGTGCCGCGCTCGAAAATGACAAGGAGAAAAACGCGCTTTATTCACCGGTAAGTCTTTATTTTTCGCTTGCGATGTTGAGTGAGGGGGCCAAGGGTGAGACGAAAGAAGCGCTTGAAAACTTTTTGGAACTTGACGACCCCGAGAACCTTGCCTCTGACATGCAGCGCCTTTACTCGATGATGACGGGCGAGCATGAATATTCAGAAGAACGTCTCGCCAATGCCGTTTGGTTCGATCAGGGGCTGATCAATACCCAAGGATCGGCGATCGAACAAAGCTGGCTCGATCAACTGTCAGGTCACTATTACGCCTCTGTGTTTGCTTCTGACTTTACCGATCCCGACACGGCAACAAAGATGAGTCAATGGGTGGAAGATGAGACAAAGGGCAAGATTCGTCCCGAAATCGATCTTGCGGATCCCTTGTTGCAACTCGTCCTCATGAATACAATTTATTACTACGCCGGTTGGGCGACGCCTTTTTCGCCGGATAAGACCATGACGGATTTGTTTACCAATTCGGAGGGAAAAACGATCAAGCTGCCTTTCATGCAGGGTGTTTTTTCATTCACAAGCGCGATCGTTGATCCTCGTTTCACGGCGGTAAGCCTACCGCTTTCTAACGGTTCGATTCAACTGATCTTGCCCGAAGAAAATTTAGAGCCTGAGGATTTACTGATCGATCCGGATTTTATCAGCGATTTCAGATCGCGTGAATGGGAGAGCTGCGAAGCACACCTTTCGATCCCCAAATTTGAGAGCCAACACAAGATCGACATCCTAAAGGCCATGGAGGATCTAGGCTTAGCTGACATTGTCCAAGACAACCCCGACTTTTCCGCCATGATCCACGTGCCCGATCAACCGACGTTCGTGGGCGCCATCACGCAGGAGACCTACATTGCCTTCAATGAAAAGGGCATTGAGGCCGCGGCATACACCGAGATTAGACTCGTGGGCGCCGGACCGGGCGTGCCTGAAGTTTTAGAGCTGGCCTTTGACAGACCCTACATTTATGTCATCTCGGATCAGGCAGGTGTACCGCTGTTTATCGGAATAGTCAGAAACCCAAAATAAGGGAGGAATGTCATATGAAAAAAACCTTGACTTTATTGATCGCCCTGTTACTTGTCTTGAGTACACTTATCGGATGCGCAAATAGCCAATCCAACAACGGGGTGAGTGCTTTGGCTTCACCGGGCGAAGCGGTAAAGGATGTATCTTACGGCGATGTGTCACAAAGCTTTCGCCGTTCACTCTGGGACTTTGCGGGTAAGACCTCTGCATCCGTTCTGTCGGGAGAACGGGATAAAAATTCACTTTACTCGCCCATGAGCCTCTACTATGCCTTGGCCATGCTGGAAGCGGGAGCCGCGGGTCAAACAAAAACGGATCTGCAAGACTTCTTGTCCATGACGGAAGCATTAGATACGAGTCGGAACTTAAGAACGCTCTATGCCCTCATGACGAAGGAAGAAGAGGGGATCCAAGAGCAGATCGCAAACGCGCTTTGGATACGCCAGGACCTTGTCGGTGAGGGTGGTAAAAAAATCAAACAGGATTGGCTGGATCAATTGAAGAATGAATTTTACGCCTCGGCCTTTGCCGTCGATTTCCAAGATCCCAAAACAGCGCCCAAGATGAGCGAATGGGTGGCGGAACAAACGCGGGGGAAGATCAAGCCCGAGATTGACTTGAATGACCCGCTGCTCCTTTTAGTGCTCATGAACACCGTGTATTTTAAAGCCAATTGGGATACGGCTTTCGATCCCGCTCACACGGTCAAGGACGTGTTCCATGGAATGGATCTGGATATCTCGGATGTGCCCTATCTGCAGGGCGCCTTTATGAGCCAGGCACTTTTAGACGATCACTACACCGCCGCAAGACTGTCCTTGACAGAGGGCAGTATCCGCTTTGTTTTGCCCGAAGAGGGGATGGATCCGGAGGATTTATTGAAGGATCCGCATCTTTTAACCGATCTTTTTGAGAGAGAATGGAAAAATGTATCGCTCAACATCGCGCTGCCGAAGTTTTCTTACAAGACGAAAGTGGACCTCTTAAAAGAGATGGAAGCGATCGGGTTGACAGAGATTGTAACAGTATCGCCCGATTTTTCGAACATGTTGACGACGGATGCTGAGGTGAGCGCTATCTCACAGGAAACCTTCATCGCCTTGGATGAGAAGGGCGTGGAGGCCGCGGCTTATACCGAAATCCAGATACGGGAAACCGGGATGTTAGAACCGCCCGAACAATTGACATTAGAGCTTAACCGGCCCTTCCTCTATGTCATCTCGGATGGGGCGGGGGCGCCGCTTTTTGTTGGAATTGTGAGAAATCCGCTCGCGGATTAAAGGAGCGCTCGTGATAGAATCTCGTCATGATGGATGACGCAATTTTAGATCTCTATTTTGAGCGATCGGAAGAGGCGCTTGCCGCCACGATGGAAAAGTACGGCACGTTGTTAAGGAGCCTTTCATGGAACATTCTGGGAAATGAAGAGGATGTCGAAGAATGCATGAGCGATACCTACATGGCGGCGTGGGAGACGATTCCGCCTGAACGCCCCGAGTACTTTAAAGCGTACCTGTGCAAGATCGTTCGCAATTTCTCACTCGATCGTGTGAGAAGGAAAACAAGAGAAAAGCGCGGAGGGGGTCAAGTCCCGCTCATCTTGGATGAATTGACAGAAGTCCTGCCCTCCGATGAAGATACCAACCGTTTTGTGGAACGAAAGGAATTTTCAGAGGCTATAAGCGATTACCTGCGCTCACAGCCCGCTAGAAGAAGAAAAATCTTCTTACAGCGATACTATTACGCCTCTCCGATCCGAGCGATCGCACAGGAGGAAAATACTACAGAAGGGGCCGTAAAGGTGCTGTTGCACCGGATGCGGCGTGAATTGAAACAATTTTTAATCAATGAGGGATATGGTGAATAACAAAGATACAAAATTGCATCAACTTTTTGACAGCTTGTCATCCATAGACGGCGATCTTTTGGCGGATGTCTCCCCGGCGAAACCTTCGCCCCCCATTCAACGAAAAAGATGGACGCGCTGGCAGCGCTATGCGACGGTCGCGGCCGCCTTACTGGTCGTTGTCGCAGGCGGGATGATTGGGCATTTGTTTTTGAAAGGGTCGATAAACATGACCCGAGAGGGCGCCGCCCCCATGGACTACGAGTCAGCCGCAGAACGAGGGCGTGACACACAATTTGGCGGAACAGCGGGTACCCAGACGAACGTCTTGGGTGAGGGGTCCCAAAGCTATGATTCAATCGATCAGCTCGTCTACGATTCGCCTTTTATTTTCCAAGGAGTATTGCTTTGGACAGAAGAAATAGAAGACGGCGATGAATGGTACTGGGAAGGCTACACGGTGACACAATCCTTTAAAGGAGTCGAAAAGAACGAACAACTACGGATCCGGGGACTTCTGGGACAAGAAAAAAAGGAAGGTTCTGAATACCTTGTTTTTGCCAATGACGGACAGATGAGCTTCGAAATTTTGAGTGATAAAAGCCTCGACTTGTCATCTGTCAGCGATCCAAGCCTACTTTCTTGGCTCGTTCGGGATCGATTCGACGACGATTATGCGCATCTCATCGAGACATCCTTGGCTTCAATCGAAGATCCGTAAGCTCCGTCACAAGTCGCGATCTTTCGTTGACTTATGAACGCTTGGGATGTACACTTGGAAGTGACAATTGAAACACGACCGTGTGAAGGGAAACAGGTGCAAATCCTGTGCGGTGCCGCCGCTGTAATCTGAGTGTTTCTCCCAAGGCAAAAGCCGGCCACTGAAGTATCGGGAAGGCGGGAAGAAACAAAAGGGATAAAACCTTTAGCTCATAAGCCAGAAGACCTGCCGGTTGTGTGGACGTAACGGAACAACGGTTTATTGTGCGTTACGGATCAGGGTGCAATGCTTCGGTAAATACGGACCGCGGATCTGCTAAAAGCAGATTCGCGGTTTTTTTGTGCCCCTCCGAAAGCCGGACTGTTCCAATTTCTTGAAATAAGAAAGGGAGCACAACATGAAACAAAAAAGAACCACGAAAAACACGATCGTCACGATCCTGGCCACCCTGCTGATCTTGACCGCATTCTGGCCCCAAGTAAAAGTCCTGGCGGCGGGAGCCTCCGATTGGACCTCCTATCGCGGAGCGCCGGATAATAATGCGGTCGTTGTCTTCGAAGAACCCATCGGACTTGCGGACGAACGGGTTTGGTCGAACATGGTGGGCGATCTCGGAGAATGGGGCACGAACAGCAAGTCAAGCTTCCTTCTCATCGATGAACGCCTCTACTTTGCAAGCGAAGATCAACTGTACCAACTGGATCGTGCGGGCCATGTGGTCGGCCAGATGACTTTAAGCGGCATGGTCGGATACACCGCGATTCCCGTGTATAACGAATGGATCATCATCCCGCTTGACGGGGGTGCCTTAGAAGCCGTCGACCCAAAGACCATGACAAGCCAATGGGTGTCTTTGAGTCCGGCCGCGGAAGGTGAATACCTGCAAAATGGAAACGCGCTCCAAGTCGCGGACGGTGTCGTCTATTCATTAACACAGTTGCTCGATGAAAACTGGATGTCTGTGAAAGGCACCATCCAGGCCGTGGACCTTCTGTCAGGTGAAAGCCTGTGGATAAGAGAAGATATTGCGATTGATTCGGAAGCGGGCTACAACCTAACGGGCGCTTTTGTCTTAGGCGACAAGCTGTTGGTCGTGGGCGAAAAAGGTGAAATGGTCATGCTTGACAAGAGGACAGGCGAGACCGTCGCGACTGAGTCTATTGGAGCGAAAGTGAAGTCATTGTTGGTACAAGACGGGGATCTTTTGTACTTCACGACCTTTGACGGGAGGCTTTTGGCCTATGAAGTCAAGGGTCAGGTAATGACGAAAAGAAAAGACATTGCCTTCTCTGTGAAATCCAACTCAACACCCGTCATCTATGAGGGCAAAGCTTATGTCGGAGGTCTTTTGGAATACGCCGACTGGGAAACGGGGACGCCTGCTGTGGGTATCTTCGCCGTCATTGATCTTGAAACGGAAGAAGTCGTGGAACGCTATGAAACAGAAGGTGAAGTCCAATCCTCCCCACTCCTTATGGCCGGCACGGATGCTATTTATGTCTATTTCACCGTGAACAATGAAGTGGGAGCTCTTTACGCCTACGACAAAGAAGCGATCACCGAGGTTTATGTGCCTGAAGAAGAATCCCGGCAATATTCCATGTTCAGTCCCGTAGCAGACGAACAAGGAACGGTTTACTATGCCAATGACTCAGGCTATGTCTTCGCGCTCCAATCGCTCTTTGCGGAAGAACCGGTCGAAACTGAACCGGCACCGACAGACCCCGCGGTCGAACAAGAGCCCACGGTTACTTCACCCGAACGCAATGAGGCAATAGAGAAGGGATCGCCCAAATGGCCTTTAGCCGCTGGGATTGCGGTCGCGGTGATCCTTGTGAATGTGATTATCTGGCGTATCGTGCTCAGGTTAAGGAAAAAATAAGCAGATGAAAAAGATGGAACCCTTCATGAAAAAGATTGCGGTGATCGCGCTTATTTTGTTGCTTTTCTTCCCGGGCGCCTGCGCCCGGGAAGAAGCAGTATTAAAACCGGATGACGCGATCACGATCGCTGTCACAGTCGACTGTGTCTCCATCTTAAACAACTCGAATGTGTCGCAAAAGGGCCGCGATTTGCTGGACCTCTTGATTGAAAAAGATTTGAGCGATCAAAAGGGCTTGATGTTTCGGGGTGATGTCAACATCGCCCCCGCCCAGTCCGCCTTTCACGCACTCCAAAATACGGGGCTGGAGCTGCGCTACCGAGAAAGCGCCTTTGGCCCCTTCGTGCACTCGATATCCGGGCTGGGGGACAAGGACGCAGGGCCGCTTTCAGGCTGGGTGTACTTAGTGAATGGCGAAGCGCCTGACGTCAGCTCCGGATTATTTAAATTAGAAGACGGTGACATACTTCATTGGCGTTTCACCGTGGAAGAGACGGATCTCTTCTTAGATTTGCCATGATGATGAAAAAGCATCATCCGGGCGTTGTGCTCTTTTATTACGGCTCAGTCCTCGTTTTGACTATGGCGACGCGGCATCCGGCGGTGACCCTCTTGTCTTTTTTGTTTTCATTAATCCTGCGATTTCGGATGGAAGAAACAAGAAAAGTCGGACACTCCCTTTTCTATCTGTTGCCCATGATCTTGATGATCACGGTCTTGAACGGACTGTACAGCGACCGCGGCATGACCCTGCTCTTTTCGTGGGGGCCCGTCAACCTGTCCGTGGAGGGCATTTTGTACGGACTCATTTCGGGGATTTCACTGTCCGCAGTCATCTTGTGGTTTCAAAACTACCACGACACGATGGAGAGCGGGCGATTCCTGGCTGTGTTAGGAAAACGCCTGCCCGTGATCAGCATGATGGTGTCCATGATCTTTCGCGCCATCCCGGATACGCTCGAACAGGGGCGGGAAATCGAGCAAAGCCGTCGGGCGCTTACAGGGGAGCGTCGTGGGAAATTCCAACTCAAACACGGGGTCACGCTTTTAACCATCCTCATGGGTTGGAGCATGGAAAACGCCATTGAAACAGCCGACGCCATGAAGGCAAAAGCCTATCTGTCTGATAAGCGGATACCGTACGCCGGGATTCGCCGCTCTTTACGTGACCTCCTGCCGCTCCTGTTGACCTTGGGTTCAGGTGCCTTGGTCCTTGGGGGCATATTTATAGGCGGCGCGGGCTTTTTGTATTATCCCTTCATGCAAATCCCCCAAAGGGCCGAAAGAGGGTTCTTCCTTTGGCTTACGGGGAGCACGTTACTCTTCTTGCTTCCTTTATTCTTAGACGGCTTGGATTGGGCCTTGGGGCAGCTTCGACGCCAATTGCTCCGAGAAGTCTCACCCGATCCTTTCGTATTGCAGCTGTTGCCCCATGATTTAAAGGCAGGTGTTGAATGATGAGTCAGAGTCAGAATAATCTTTTGAAAGTCGAAGGGCTTTCCTTTACCTATCCCGGTATGGAGGAAGAGGCGCTCATCGACCTCTCCTTTGAAGTAGAAAAGGGCAGTTTCACCCTGTTATGCGGGCCTACAGGGAGCGGAAAAACAACTCTCTTACGTGCCTTAAAAGAGGAACTTCGCCCGACGGGAGACTACCTCGGTCACATCTTGGCGCCCCCCACCATCGCCTTTGTACTGCAGGACCCCTCAAACCAGATCGTCATGGATAGGGTCTGGCATGAATTGGCCTTTGGTTTGGAAAATATGGGGTTATCCGGGAAGGTCATTGAACGGCGGATCGCAGAGACCGCGCATTTTTTTGGCATCGAGCACTGGATCAACCGCCCCATCTCTGAACTCTCCGGGGGGGAGAAACAGATTTTGAACCTTGCCTCCTCGCTCATTTTGAATCCTTCGCTCATTATTTTGGACGAGCCTACGGCAAGACTTGATCCGGTCGCTGTCACGCGCTTTTTATCGCTTTTGGAGAAAATCCATCAGGAGATCGGGACCACCATTCTCTTGTCGGAGCACCGCATGGCGGATGTTCTCCCATTAGTCAACCAGGTGCTGTATTTAGAGGAGGGACATCTTCTTTATGACGGGGAGCCCCGAGCGTTTGCAAGCTTCCTCTTGGAAGGGCAGAACCCTTTTGCGAAATCGCTGCCGGCTGCGACCAAGATCGTGGATTGGGCGGAGGCGGCTACGGGACAAAGGCGTTCCCTGCCGGCTCTTTCAGTCCCTGAAGCGCGTAAAAGACTGAATGGGCTCGATCTGGTACTTATGACAGAACGACCGGATGAGATTGCCTTCACAGAAGCAGACGCAATTTTGAAGGCGAAAGCCCTGTCCTATCGCTATAAGAGCGATCTCCCGTTCGTTTTGGAAGACCTCTCCCTTCATCTTTTGGAGCAGTCGATCCACGCGGTGTTGGGCGGGAACGGTAGCGGGAAATCCACCCTGCTTTATCTTATGAGCCGCGTGAAGTCGCCTAATTCCGGGAAACTTTTCATCGAGGAAGAAAAGCGTGTCGGACTTCTGACACAAAACGCGAAAGCGTTGTTTTCAAAAGAGCACCTCAAAGATGAATTGATGGAGCTTCATCAATTAGGGCAGTACGGGGAAGAAGAGGTGGAGAAGATCGCCGGCGCTCTGTCACTGCTGCCGCTCCTTTCCCGCCATCCTTACGATCTGTCAGGCGGGGAAATGCAAAAGGCGGCGCTCGCTAAACTGTTATTGCTGTCCCCGGACATTCTCCTTTTAGATGAACCTGACAGGGGACTTGATGCCGCGGGCAAAGAAGAAGTCATCACCCTGCTTCGTAAGCTCCGATCGGAAGGAAAGACCATTCTTTTTGTGTCGCACGATTTGAATTTCACGGCCCGCGTGGCAGACCGTGTTTCCTTGCTCTTTAACGGCCAGATCGTGGTCACCGAAAACAGTCGCTCTTTTTTCAGCGAGAACAATTTCTATACTACGGATGTGGCGAGGGTCACAAGAGGGATCCTCCCCGGTCTTGTCGCTTTGGAGGATCTTGATGCGAAACGATTCGATTAAAAAGAAGCTATCGCATCTTGCGGAGTGGGCGACGATTTTACTCGTAGTGCTTGTGCTGTTTTTAAGCGCGCTGTTTCGTATTCGACAGGCGGCACTTTTGACCCTTTTGACCGCTTTTCTGGCGAGTGTCCCGTTCTTTTTGCATTTCGAGCGTCAGCGACCGCGCCCGCGAGACATCATGCCGATCGTAGTCATGGCGACGATTGCCACGGTGGGCAATTTACTTTTTGGCCCTATCCCGAGTTTTAAGCCTGTCGGGGCGATCGTGATTGTGACGGGTATTTCCTTTGGCCGCCAAAGCGGTTATGTGACTGGGGCACTTGCGGCCTTTTCGTCCAACTTGCTTTTTGGACAGGGGGCCTGGACACCTTGGCAGATGTTCGGTTGGGGGCTGGTGGGCTATCTTGCGGGGGTGTTCGAGGAAAAAGGATGGTTTCGCCGACCCGCTATGGTCTATATTTACGCATTCTTATCCGGATTTCTTTTTGGTTTTCTGCTCGATACCTGGCATATCATCGGTTTTGTGCAGCCTGTGACCTGGCAGAACGCATTGTTGGCCTACGGCGCGGGGCTTCCGATGAACGCGACGCTCGCGGTGGCCACCGTTTTATTTTTGATTCCTGTGTTGCGGCCTTGGACCATGAAACTGGAACGCGTGAAACGGAAATTCGGATTATTGGACGATCGTCAAGAACTGTCACCTATGTGACGAGTCAATCGTTACGGAATGCGAGATTTTGACGAGGCTCGTGTAGAATTTTACATAAGCCGAAAGGCGTCATTCGTGTTACCATAGGTGGGGCTAATTGGCCTTACACATATACCGAGGGGAGGAGTTTCGGATGAAAAAAACACCTTTGTACGATCGGCACGTCGCGCTTGGTGCGCGCATGGTTGAGTATGCCGGCTGGAACATGCCCGTTCAATATGAGGGCGTTCGTGATGAAGTGCTGGCGGTCAGAGAGGCTACGGGTATTTTCGATGTATCCCATATGGGTGAGATTCGCGTGAAGGGTGAAGGAGCCGGTGAATTTTTGGACTGGCTTTTGACACGCCGTGTGACCGGCAAAAAACCGGACCAGATTACCTACGCAATACTGAGCGCCGCAGATGGCGGCACGGTCGACGACCTTTTGAGCTACACAATGGGTGAGGAAGATTACATGCTCGTTGTCAACGCCGCCAACAAAGACAAAGACCTTGTCCATATGAATGAGAGTCTGGTGGCTTATAAAGAGGCCTATCCCGACCGCAAAGCTGACGTCGAGGTGATCGATGAATCTGACCTCTACGGGCAGATTGCCGTGCAGGGACCGGGAAGCCTTGACTGCATCCTGGAAGTAGCCGATGCCTTGGAGCTCACAGAAGAAGAGCGCGAAGAGCTTAGAGGCTTGAAGCGTTTTCGCCAGATGTTTGTGCCCGTCAAAGGAGAATCGCGCGATCTCATTATCTCCCGGACAGGTTACACCGGTGAAAATGGCTATGAATTTTATATCCCCATCGCAAAGACTGAGCATTATTGGAATATCTTTATCGACGCCGAAGTGGTCCCCTGTGGCCTCGGCGCGCGCGATACTTTGCGCCTTGAGGCGGGCATGCCGCTTTACGGGCATGAAATGTCCTCTGAAATCAGCGCGCTTGAAGGCGGTATGAGCTTCTTTGTCGACCTTCAGCATGAATTCCAGGGCAGCGTGATGAAAGATAAGGTGACGCGCCGTCAAATCGCGCTTGAAAGCGATACGCGCGCCATTCCGCGCGACGGCTATGAAGTCTATGTGGAAGGCGTCAAAGCGGGCGTGATCACCTCAGGGACGTTCTCGC
The DNA here is from genome assembly GCA_002427535.1 of Mageeibacillus sp. UBA5438. Lineage (GTDB taxonomy): Bacteria > Bacillota > Clostridia > Saccharofermentanales > DTU023 > UBA4923. The sequence continues at coordinate 38,786 of DIRK01000043.1, forward strand.
CGGTATTAGAAAAAGGAATCGCCTTTGCATTAGTCGATATTGACACACCGGAGGTTTCTCATGTTGAGGTACAGGTCAGAAAAAATCTGCAACCCTTTACCGTTGTGAAAGCGCCCTTTGTGGCAGGGAAATAATATAAAAAGCTATTAATAAAATTTGGGAAGGAATGAAAGAATGAATCAAGAATTGAAGTTTTCAAAAACACACGAATGGGTCAAGGTGGAAGGCAATATCGCCACCATCGGTCTGACTGACTTTGCGCAGGAACAGCTGGGTGACATCGTTTACGCGGAACCCGAGCCGGAAGGCACCGTCGTCGAACTCGAAGGTATTATAGGCACCGTCGAGTCGGTGAAAGCGGCGTCTGACCTCTATGCGCCCGTAAGCGGCGAGATTGTCGAAGCCAATGTTGAGATTGAAGATGAGCCCGAAATGATCAACCGGGCACCCTGGGAGACATGGTTTGTGAAAATTGAGATGGACGACCTGTCACAGCTTGATGTGTTGCTCGACCAAGACGCATACGATGAGTTCTGCAAGGAGGAACAGGCATGATCGGATACCTCCCTATGGACCGGGAAGAACGCCGCGAAATGTTGGCGTCGGTGGGAGTCGATCTTGATCAGTTGTTCGCCATGATTCCTGCGTGCGATTGTGTCCGGGTGGATAATTACCAGGCACTCGCAAAAGACGGGATGAGTGAGATGGAGGTCGTTGACCACATCAAGAAACTTGCGGCCAAAAACAAAAACGGTGAAGACTATGACAGCTATCTTGGGGCCGGTTACTACGACCATTACCAGCCCGCGGCTGTCCACCACCTGATCAGCCGGTCTGAATTTTTAACGTCTTACACGCCTTACCAGGCAGAGATTTCTCAAGGAACCTTACAGGCCATTTTTGAATGGCAAAGCTATATCACGCGTCTCACGGGACTTCCCGTCTCAAACGCCTCTCTATATGACGCGTCCTCCGGCGCGGCCGAAGCGATGCTTTTGGCCTGCCGTGACAAACGTCGTTACAAAGTGTTCGTATCCGAAGGTGTGCATCCCGATACGATGGAGACCATCAAAACTTACCTGCATGCGGCGGACATTGAAGTCGTGACGGGTGCATTGGACGAACACGGGCAGACCAGCGTCTTTCCCGAGGAAAAAGGTGAATACGCCGGCTTCCTCGTCCAGAGTCCGAACTTTTACGGCGTGGTCGAAGATCTCGACCTGCTCGTCCAAAAAGCGCACGAAGTCGATGCCTTGGCCGCTGTCTCACAGGATCCTGTGAGTCTTGCGATTTTGAAGCGTCCCGGCGACGCGGGCGTCGACATCGCGGTCGGTGAAGCACAGTCCCTGGGACTTCCCCTGTCCTTCGGCGGCCCGGGCGCCGGCTATATGGCCGTCACAGAGCGCCTGATGCGCAAGATGCCCGGACGTATCTGCGGTGCCACCGTCGATCGTGAGGGCAGGACGAGCTACGTCTTGACCATCCAGGCAAGGGAACAACATATCCGAAGAGAGCGCGCGACCTCCAATATCTGCACCAGCCAGGCACTCATGGCGACCGCCGCGACCATCTGGTTGGCCCTCCAGGGCAGCGCGGGACTTCTCGATGTCGCAGAACAGTCGGCGGCCAAAGCCATGTACCTTGAAAAGAAGCTTGTGGACAGCGGCTGTTTCAAACGCGTGTATGACGCGCCGTACTTCCGCGAATTCCTCGTGGAAGCCAAGGCGGGCGTTGATTTGAAAAAAGTCAACGAACAGTTGCTTGACGAAGGTGTCATCGGCGGTCTTGTCCTCGATCAAAACAGGATGCTCATCGCCGTCACAGAGAAGAAGACAAAAGAACAACTCGACTGCTTCGCGGACAAGCTCATCGCGCTTTGCGGTGGACAGGAAGGGAGATAGTCATGCCGAAATGTAAACACACCCCCTTAATTTTTGAAATAGCCACCAAGGGTGAGGCGAGCCGCTATATTAGGCCGCTTGATATCCCCAAGCCGGATTTCTCAGAATGGTTTGGCAAGGCCTATCGCGCTGAAAAGCCCAATATCCCCGATGTGGACGAAATTTCTGTGGTTCGCCATTACTCCAATATGTCGAACAAAAACTACCACGTCGAGATGGGTCCGTATCCTTTGGGCTCCTGCACGATGAAATATAACCCGAAGGTTAACGAGGATGTGGCGGCGCTTACAGGCTTTGCCGCAACGCATCCCCTGCAGCCCGACAGCACCGTCCAAGGTAACCTTGAGCTCCTCTACCGTCTGGAAGAGCTGCTCAATGATGTCACGGGTATGGATGCTTACACATTCCAGCCGGCGGCGGGCGCACACGGTGAATTGGCAGGCTTGTTGCTCATCAAGGCGTACCACGAGGATCGCGGCGATACCAAGCGTAATGTCATGATCATCCCGGACGCAGCGCACGGCACCAACCCCGCCACCGCGGCAATGGTCGGTTACAAGGTGCGCGAAGTCAAATCGAATGAGCACGGCATGATTGACCTCGAAGCCTTTGAAAAGGCGATGGGCGATGATGTGGCAGGCCTTATGCTGACCAACCCCAACACCCTCGGGATCTATGAGGAAAATATCGAAAAGATCACGAGAATGGTGCACGACGCGGGCGGTCTTTGCTACTACGACGGCGCGAATATCAACGCGATCCTGATGCACGCAAGGCCGGGCGACATGGGCTTTGACTGTGTCCACCTGAACGTTCACAAGAGCTTTTCAACGCCTCACGGCGGCGGCGGCCCGGGCGCGGGTCCGGTTGGCTGTAAAGCCCACCTTGAGCCCTATCTGCCAAGACCGGTGGTGAGAAAAGAAGAAGACGGCTATAAGCTTGACTATGACCGCCCCAAATCATTTGGGAAGGTGAGAAGCTTCATCGGTTCATTCTCAGTGCTGGTGAAAACCTACGCCTACATTCTGAGGAACGGCGCTGACGGGCTGCATCAGGCGGCCGAGGGCGCGGTGGCGAACTCGACCTATCTGCGCGAGCGGCTCAAAGGTGCGTACCGCATTCCTTACGACACGCCGACGATGCATGAATTTGTCATGACCGGTGAGTGGCAGAAAGAGAAATTCGACTGCAACACCCTTGACATTGTCAAGCGCCTGATTGATTACGGCTTTCATCCGCCGACCATCTACTTCCCGCTCATTGTACCTGAGGCCATGATGCTGGAACCGACGGAGACGGAGACCTGGCGCGATCTCGAACAGCTAGCGGATGCCTTCTTGAGTATCGCGAAAGAAGCCGAGACTAATCCTGAATTGTTGAAAAATGCTCCGCACGATACCCCTATCGCGCGCCCCGACGAAACGCGGGCTGCGCGTGAGCCCGTGTTGGCGGGTTAGCAATTTTCACTAAAAGATGAGACAACGGCCGGAAAATTTCCGGCCGTTGTTGTAAGAGCCATACAGCATCGTTTGTGATAGTATGGCTTGCGGTGAGGATTCACCTTTTAAACTGACAAAAAGTGGGGAACGCCCACTTAACCAAGAAAGGAAATAGATTATATGGCCATAAAAGTAGCAATTAATGGATTTGGCCGCATCGGACGCCTTGTTTTTAGGGGAATGGTCGAGCGAGGACTCCTCGGCGAGGAAGTCGATTTGGTCGCGATCGTGGACATAAACACGAAGGCTGATTACTTTGTGTATCAACTGACCTACGACTCCGCGCAGCATCGTTGGGATCGTGATCTGACAACTGAAAAATCAAGCCCCGAAACGGAAGAAAACGATGTCATCGTCATCGACGGTAAACACCGCGTACAATGCGTGCTCGCGGGCGCGACCCCGGCGGATCTCGACTGGAAGTCTCTGGGTGTCGATTATGTTGTCGACTGCTCCGGCATATTCAATGATTATGATAAGGCCATCGGGCATGTTAATGCCGGCGCGAAAAAAGTGCTGCTTTCCGCCCCGGGCAAAGGACCGGTGAAGACGCTTGTCTTGGGTGTAAACGAACAGGAATACAATCCTAGAGAAGACCTGGTCGTATCCAATGCGTCCTGCACCACGAACTGCCTGGCGCCCATCGTCCATGTCCTCTTAAAAGAAGGGCTTGAGATCGAAAAAGGCCTGATGACAACGATTCACGCCTACACAGCTTCTCAGCATGTGACTGACTCAAACTCTTTGAAGAGCTGGCGTCTCGGAAGAAGCGCCGCGGTTAATATCATTCCGACGACCACGGGTGCCGCAAAAGCGGTCGGCGAAGTGCTGCCCGCGGTCAAGGGCATCTTGACCGGCATGGCCTTCCGTGTACCGACGCTGACGGGTTCCGTCATTGACCTTACAGTGCTTTTAAAGAAAGATACATCGATCGAGGAGATCGACGCCCTGATGAAAAAGGCGTCTGAAACATACCTGAAGGGTCTCCTGAAGTACACCAAGGATCCCATCGTGTCGACGGATGTCATCCATGATGACCACTCTTCCGTCTATGATTCTTCGGCGACGCTTTCGAATAACCTTAAGGACGAAAAGCGGTTCTTCAAGCTCGTGTCCTGGTATGACAACGAGTGGGGCTATGCGGGGCGCACGATTGACATGTTACTTTATATGGCAAAAGAAGACGAAAAAGCCGGCGTTTAATCGGCATGTCGTCGCATCTCGGGTTTTGAAATCAAAAACGCCCCCTCCGTACGCCGGCGGGGGCGTTTTAGTCTTATGACATTTACAAAGAGGATGCTTGTCACTACAATAGGGCTAGTAGAAGAGAGGTGTGTTCCATTTTTGACAAGTTTTTATCTTCGCTTTGGGAGCATCTTCGACCGGGTGGCCGAGACATCGGTGAGTCGATTCGAGCGGCCATTAATTTTGCCCCACAGTTTTATTTAAAGATAGGGCGCTTCACAATCCCTGTGACAGGCGCCATGATTTCACTTATCGCAAGTGTGATCTTGCTCACGATCTTGGCCTTTTGGCTTAGACGCGGATTAAAAAAATACGAGATAACAGGCAAACAGGCGCTCACAGAAAAACTCTATTTTGCGGTCATAAGCCTCGGGGTCAGTTCGGGGCTAAAACGTGATCAGGCGGAGACCGTTCTGCCCTGGACGCTTGGCATTGGCCTTTATATTTTCACAAGCAATGTGGTCGCCATCGCGGAAATGTCCGCTTCGGCCGTGAATCCCGCCGTGCCCGTGTCGCTTGCGCTTTACACCCTCGTGTTCGTCATCGCGATGGGCATTCATCTTGTGGGGATCAAGGGTTTTGGTCATTCACTCATCGATCCCATGCCGGGCTTATTGCCTTTTAACATCCTCGACTACATGATCAAGCCGGTCTCTTTGGCCTTGCGTCTATTTGGCAATGTCTTTGGCGCCTTCATTCTCATCGCGGTCCTCCGCACGATTATGCCTCTTATCTTGCCCAGCCTGTTCGGGCTTTGGTTTGACGTGGCGGATGCGTTGATTCAGGCCCTCATATTTGTGTATCTTACGACGAGCTACTTAGGCGAAGTCGTTGAAAAAGCGGACAATACAGCGGAGCGCCTCGCTTCGAAAAAAGAACAATCAGAACAACAGAAAGTAAAGGTGTAGACATGGATAAAGCATTAATCGCGCTTGCTTCAGCCCTTGCAATCGGTGTCGTGGCAGCGGTCGCGGCGTTTGGAATCAGCAGAGCCGCAAGTAAGGCATTTGAATCGATGGCCAAACAGCCGGAGGCGGGCGGTAGAATTCAAACCTCGCTTATCACGGCGATTGTATTTATTGAAACCTGCGTGATTTTCGCGCTCGTGGTCGCGCTTCTTCTTGTCTTTGTGTTTTAAGAAAGGACGAACAGATGATCAACGTCATCGCCGAAAAGTCCGTCGATTTCACTTCGCCTGAAGTTCTGGCAGGTTACGCCGCAACTGCAATTGTCGCGGTTGTCGGTTTGTTGTTGACGATTTTTATTTTGAAGAAAGTCCTGTTCAAGCCCCTAAAGAAGATCATGGACGAACGGCAACGTGAAATAGATGAGGCGGTCGAACAAAACAACCGTCAGTCGGAGGCACTGGCTGAGCGTGAAAGCAAGATGAAACGGCTGGAGGACGAGCAGCAAGAAGCGCTCGATCAAAAGCGCCGCGAGCTCGAGACGCGCTTGGCGCAAAAAGAAGCGGAGATCTTGGCCCGAGCAGAAGAAGAGGCACAAACGAAGCTCAACGAAGCGGATCGCCAAATAGAACACAGACAAAAAGGCGAAGAAGAACGCGTGTACCAGGAAGCGGTTGACCTTGCCATTTCGGCCATGAGTCAACTGTACGACCGAGAACTGTCAAACGAGGAAGCCTTGGCATTGGAGCGTTCCATCGGAAAAGAGGGATCCCTTGAAGCCTGAAACGGCACAGCGTGAGATATGGCGCCTTGTCCGTGAGGATCTCTTGCAAAAAAAAGAGGTCAAAGCTTGGGATGCCTACCAAAAGCTACTGCCAAAAGGAAGCGGGACAGTGCTTTCCACGGCAGACGGCATTGCCGTCGTATCGGGGATACACCATGCTATGTACGGAGAAGTTATCCGCTTTTCGGGCGGTCAGTACGGCATCGCCATGAACCTTGAAAAGGAAACGACCGGTGTCGTTTTAATAAGCGGCGAGCGATTAAAATCTGGTGATGACTGTTTCAGCACCGGGACAACCGTCCGCATGCCGACCGGGGACGCGGTGATCGGGCGCGTGTTGACGCCCTT
>DIRK01000043.1:45695-48498 GCA_002427535.1 Mageeibacillus sp. UBA5438
GAGTCGCCTGCCCCGCCCATCCTTTCCCGGCAACCTGTGCGCGAATCACTCGAAACCGGCATCACCGCGATTGACGCGATGGTCCCGATCGGCCGCGGTCAGCGCGAATTGATTATCGGGGACCGTCAGACGGGCAAGACGACCATTGCCGTTGACACGATCATCAATCAGAAGGGCAAGGATATTTACTGCATCTATGTGGCCATCGGACAGAAAATGTCCACGATCGCGCAGCTCTATGAATTGTTTAAACAGACAGGCGCGCTTTCTTATACGACGATTGTAGTGGCCTCTGCATCCGACACGGCCGGTGTCCAATACCTGGCCCCTTATGCCGGCTGTGCCATTGCGGAAAGCTTCATGGTCGAAGGCCGTGATGCCCTGATCGTCTACGATGACCTTACCAAACACGCCCAGGCGTACCGCGCCATTTCGCTCCTTTTAAGGCGCCCACCCGGTCGTGAGGCTTTCCCGGGCGACGTGTTTTACCTGCACTCGCGTCTTTTAGAGCGCGCGGCGAAATTGCATGACGATGAGGGCGGTGGGTCTATGACCGCACTTCCTATTGTGGAGACACAGGCCGGCGATATCTCCGCTTACATTCCGACCAACATCATTTCGATCACGGATGGCCAGATTTATCTTGACACCGATATTTTCATCGCGGGGCAACGGCCGGCGGTGAATGTGGGGCTTTCAGTTTCCCGCGTGGGCGGAGACGCGCAGACGCCTGCCATGCGAAAAGTGGCGGGGCCCTTACGCATCGCACTCGCCCAGTACCGTGAGAAAAAGGCTTTCTCACAATTTGCGACCGATTTGGACGATGTGACTCAAAAGCAACTGGCCAAAGGTGACCGCCTGATGCTGCTTTTAAGTCAGAACCCTCAGCAGACAAGAACCCTGTCAAAGTCGCTCGCGCTTTTGGAGCTTGGCACCCACGATGTGTTCCAAGATATCCCCACGGCGGATCTTCCACGCCTCGCCAAGTTTTTCATTGACGCCTTGCCCGAGATGGACCCCACCCTAGTGACCATCCTTGAAACGGGCGCACTTTTAGATGACGATACGCGTGAACGAATCAAGGCTTTGTGGCACGCGTTTATGAGGCGCTAGGATAAAGCAATGGCGACGCAGTTTGAACTTACCAAAAGAATGCACTCTGTTGAGATGATCAGCAAGATGACGCGCGCCATGCAGCTTATCAGCAGTGTGAAAATGCGAAAATCAAAACGATTACTGGCCGAGGCGTTGCCGTATTCGGTCCACTGTGTGCGCACCATGGAGCGCGTGTTGACGCTCTCGCCCAATCTGACATCCCCTTATATGCACTTTCGCGCAAAACAAAAAGGCGACCCGTGGCGCCTTGACGTGTATATTCTGACAGGTGACCAGGGGTTTGACGGGACCTATAATGCCGACGTGGTCGCGGCGGCCCGGCGCTTTTTGAAAACGCGGGAACAAGAAATCAAAAAAAGCGGCTATGCCCCTGAGATCACGCTTTACCTTGCGGGCACAAGAGGGCGCGACGAATTAGCATCGGACGGCTATACGATTGAGAAAAGCTTTCACTATTCTTTTCAAGAACCGCATTACGGGGAGGCGGAGCAGCTCGCAGAGGAGATTTTTTTAGATTACCAGCGCCGCGAAACCGATGAGACGCATCTTATCTACTCCATGATGCGGACGCCAGTGACAAGCGCCCCCCTTTATATCCGCCTGTTACCCGCCGATTTGGAAGGCTTGCGCCTGGTCATTGACATCGCGGTGGAGGACCCCGATGTCAGATCTGCCTTACCGGAGGGTTTTCCCGGGGAACCGCCGTCAATCCCCTTTGACTTTCCAGAAAATGTGGACACCCTAATGGAATACTTGTTCAGCACCTATCTTTCGGGGCTTGTCTACGGCGCGCTCGTAGAGGCTTACGCCGGCGAGCAGACGGCCCGCATGACCTCGATGGACAATGCTTCTAAAAACAGCGGCGAGTTGCTTTTGGAGCTTGCGGGAAGGCGTAACCGCCTGAGGCAGAACAGGATCACGGGCGAATTATCGGAGATGACGGCAAGCGTTGAGGCCATGCGCCACTTTGACGCGACACTACAAGGCAGAAGCCAGAAGGAGAAATCATGGCAGTAAAGGGCTATGTCACACAAGTGTTAGGGCCTGTGGTTGTGCTCAGCTTTGAGGGTCCCTCGCCTGAGATCGGCGATTTTGTTCAAATTTTTGCAGACGATGACAATAAGACAGCAATCGGGGCGGAAGTCATGCAGGACATGGGCGATGGCAATGTCCGGGTGTTGACCTTCGGCGCGACAGAAGGACTGTCAAGGGGCCTTTTAGCCGAATCGAAAGGCGGCGGCATTACGGTGCCTGTGGGGGAAGGATGCCTCGGGCGCCTGTTCAACGTCTTAGGTGAACCCTTGGACGATAAAGGTGCGGTGGAAGCTGAGGCGTATTGGCCAATACACCGCGATCCTCCCGGCTTTCAGGACCAGGTTTTCCATGAGACGATCTTAGAGACGGGTATTAAAGTCATTGACCTCTTAGTACCCTATGCGCGAGGCGGTAAGGTGGGGCTCTTTGGCGGCGCCGGGGTCGGCAAAACCATTCTCATTTTGGAACTTATCCGCAATATCGCGACCGAGCATCAGGGTTATTCGGTGTTCACCGGCGTCGGCGAGCGCTCGCGCGAGGGGAACGACCTTTGGAACGAGATGCATAAGTCAGGCGTCATGGACAAAACCGTGCTCGTGTTCGGCCAGATGAATGAGACGGCGGGGACGAGGATGCGCGTACCTTTGACAGG
>DIRK01000043.1:48776-52901 GCA_002427535.1 Mageeibacillus sp. UBA5438
CGCATCCCGAGCGCGGTCGGTTACCAGCCGACATTGGCGCAGGATGTGGGGATGGTGCAAGAGCGCATTACAAGCACGAAAGATGGCTCCATTACTTCCATCCAGGCCGTGTATGTGCCGGCGGACGATTTGACGGATCCGGCGCCCGCGACGACCTTTTCGCACTTGGACGGCGTCACGGTGCTGTCGCGCCAGGTCGTAGAGTTAGGCATTTATCCGGCGGTGGATCCCCTGGCTTCCTCTTCGCGCGTACTGAGTCCCCAGACCGTGGGCGGACGCCATTACAGCATTGCGCGACGGGTGGAAGAAATTTTACAGCGCTATAAAGAGCTGCAGGACATTATCGCGATTCTAGGACTTGACGAGTTGGACCCCACCGATCGCGCGGTGGTAGCTCGGGCGCGCAAAATCCAGCGCTTTTTCTCGCAGCCCTTCCATGTGACCGAAGAGATGACCGGTTACGAGGGCCGCTATGTGAAAATTGAGGACACGTTAAACAGCTTTGAGGCAATCCTGGGCGGTGAACTCGATGACATTCCCGAACAGGCTTTCTTCATGAAAGGCAGTGTAGACGAGGTCTATGCCGCCAAAGATGAGGGGTAAATAGTTTAGATGAACGCCATAGCCCTGACGCTGTTGACACCGATTCGCACACTCCACTTTGAGGATGGCGACTTGGTGGTGCTCATGACAAAACAGGGCTCAGAAGGCTTTTTATACAACCATGTCCCGACGCTCGTCGAGGTGGTGCCGGGGGCACTTCGCTACCGCGTGCCCGATCCTTTTGGGGGTGAGGATACCTGGCGCATCTTTTTCGTCTCGGTCGGTTACGCGGAGATTCAATGCGACCACGTGACCGTGGTGGTGAACGCGGCTGAATTGCCGGGAGAAATTGACGAAAAAAGGGCGATGAGCGCGCTCAAGCGCGCAGAAGATCGCCTTAAAAAATCGAATTTAACGAAATTAGAGCAGGAGCATGCCGAACACGGGGTCCGCCGTGCAAAAGCAAGGCTTGCATTTCACCGCCGTTATTGCTCTAACGAAACAGCGCAATAATCGCAAGCACCGTTCCCATAATCCCTTCGCCGCCGAGCAAACCCGCGGCGCCCATTTGGATGGCCTGTTGGCTATCCTTTTTTAAATGGTTGCGTGACAAATACTCGATGACCCCGCCTAGGAATATCGGTAAAGCCATGCCGAATCCCGTGAGCATCATGCCGATGCCGATGATCATGGCGGGAATGCCAAAAAGGGTTAAGCCGCAACCCGCCACTGCCGCGATGAGAAAGAGCACCGGGTTGCCGAGTCCTTGCACCATGGCGGTAACGCTGTGCGCCTGGGCGGCGGGGAGACCGGCTGCCTGGCCGACGCCTCCCGCGGAATAAATGATGGCCAAAAAGGCAATGGTCGCGGTGAAGGCGCCGACAAATCCTCCGATCAGCTCCACAAAGAATTGTGCGCTGGGATTGGTTTTCAAAAGGGCGCCTGACTTATAGTCGTTCATCATGTCGCCGGCATAGCCGCAGGTCACCGCCACGACCGCCGCTATATAAAAGGCGTGCTCCGAACTGACCGGCAAGATGGCGCGCATGGCCAAGAGTACGATGATGCCGAAAATTTCCATGGGGTTAATGCCTGTTTGTCCCGTGATCACCGAGGACATCATGGCGGCAAAAAAGACACCCGCCATGAGTAGGAGTGCGGGGAGTACCTGCATGCCGGTCAAGATGGTGACAACGAAGGCCAAGGCGACGAGTATGAGCGCCAAAAGGCTGATGCCTTTGGGTGCCGAAAAACGCGTCGCCCGTGTGCGACTCGCGGAGCTTCTTCTTTTTCTTTTCTTATAAGAACCAAAAAGGAAATTCAACAAAGTACCGGCCCCCGCTCCCACCATGAGCGCGATGGCAATCGTGAGGTTCCATTCGCCGAGGGTCGCCTCAACCCCCTTAATCTTTGACAGGAGGGTGGTTTCTAAGATAATAAAACGGGCAAGGGTCGTAATGGCGGCCCCCAAGAGCCAGTATAAGGTGGAAGAAAAACCAATGAGACTTCCGATCCCGACCGCCATGGGTGACATCGAAAAGGTCATGGGGATGGCGGCGATGGTGAACGATACCAGTGAAGGGAAGAGCAACCATTGGTCACGTAGCAGTGTGAAGCTCGCCGCAAAAAGAAGCGTGACCAACAATACGATAGCCTGTGTGCCGCCTTCTTTGCCGGCTTCCAATGTCGAGGCCGCCGCCTTCCCAATGGGGTAGGGGAGTTCTTGTTGTTCGATGTTTCTTTTACGCAAAAACCAGCAAAGCGCGGTACCGAGCAATACGCCCGCAACCGCGATGAGCAACACCGTGAGGAAATGATCCGCGATGAAGTCCGAGGCACCTCCCGTCTTTTTGACCTCCCAAAGCCCCGAAATAAAAAGGCCCGGCAGGGTAAAGACAAGTCCTCCCGCGACCATGGCGCCGGCCGACATGCCGGTGGCGGCCACATTAATTTCATTGACGTCACGCTTCCCGAAAAGACGCATCAAAGCGAAAGAGAGAACCGCAGCAAAAACGGTGGGCCAGGGCAGGGCACTTGCGCGAAGTGCCACATAGGTCGATGAGGCTGTAATTAGGACGGAACCTAAGATGGCAAGCAAGATCGCTCTCCAGCTTAAGTGAGGAATCATTTTTTTCATCGAAATCACCTTCAGTTTCTTCAATTCTGTCACATCCATTGTCTCACAGAATCGGCGCTTACTGTATAATAAACAAAACACTTCATTCCCACGCAATGGCTATCGGAATGAACGAAAGGAGCAACAAGATGAAGGTTGAAATCCTTGGTCTGGACATGCGAGTGAACGACATGTTGCGAACAGCGATCGAGCAGAAAATTTCGAAGTTCGAACGCTTTTTTGATGAAAGTGCCAGAGGTGAAGTAAAGCTCCAACCTGAGGGACCTTCGGTTCGCGCCGAAGTGACATTTAAGGTCCAATCTCTGTATTTTAGAGCGGAATCCGTCGCAGGAGATGCGATGACCGCGGTCGAACAGGCGATCGATAATATGGAGGGGCAGATTCGTAAGAATAAGGCGCGCATGAAAAAGCGCCTGAAAGATTACTCATACATGGAAGCCTACTTCGACTACGGCGACGCGCAAGACGAAGAGCGGCAAGAAGATGAAGAGTTCCGTATTATCCGCAGGAAAGGATTCGAAATTCAGGAAATGACGCCCGACGAAGCGATCCTGCAGATGGAGCTTTTAGGCCATTCATTCTTACTCTTCCTGTCGAATGAGACAGGCAAGGTATGTGTTGTGTATAAACGCCATGAAGGCGATTACGGGTTACTGGAGCCGGAGTATTGATTTGACTGAACAAAACATAAGCGATGATGACAGATTACTAAAACGTCTGAATCCGGAACAGAAGCGGGCCGTCCTCACGACGGAGGGCCCGCTTTTAATCCTCGCGGGAGCGGGTTCGGGCAAAACGCGTGTGGTCACAAGACGCGTGGCCTGGCTTATCTCTAAAAAGGGAGTCCATCCCGGACGCATCTTAGCCATTACTTTTACCAATAAGGCTGCAGCAGAGATGAAAGACCGCATCGAAAAGCTGATCGGCCTTGAGAGCCGGGCGAGCTGGATCGGCACCTTTCATGCCATGATGTTGCGCATTTTGAGGCGCCACGCGGATCTTTTAGGCTATCGTTCGGGCTTTTCCATTTTTGACAGCTACGATCAAAAACGCGTGATGGCCGAGGTGTTAAAAATACTGGGCATCAGTGAGCGGCTGATGACGCCGACTGACGCTTTGAGGCGCATCAGCCATTTTAAAAACAATGATACGAGCCCTGAAGACGTAGACAAAACGGCTGCGACAGGTGCTTACGGACAGCAGTGGTCCAAGATTTACCGCGCGTATCAAAAATCGCTTATGGAAAAGAACGCGATGGACTTTGATGACATCCTGACGGAAACCTTGAAGCTGTTTCGCAAGCACCCTGAGGTGCTCCAGTACTACAGCGAACGTTTTTTGTACATCCTGGTTGATGAGTACCAGGACACGAACAAGGTGCAGTATGAGCTGATCCATCTTCTGTCGTCCCGTCATCAAAACCTTTGCGTAGTAGGGGATGACGA
>DIRK01000005.1:0-4804 GCA_002427535.1 Mageeibacillus sp. UBA5438
CGTCTCCAGCAGGTCTACGAAAAATTGGGCATGATCTTTCATTTGTCGGCCCGCGTCACAAGGGTCGACAAAAATACCGTGTTTTTTGAAAAAGACGACAAAGAACAAACAGCCGAAGGCGAACTCATCTTAATGTCCTGCGGACGGCGACCCGTCTCCACCGGCTTCGGCCTTGAAACACTTTCCGTCGACATGAACCGCAGCGCCATTAAAGTGAATGACAAGATGGAAACAAGCTGTGCGGGCTGCTACGCCATCGGTGATGTCATCGGCGGCTACATGTTGGCCCATGCCGCAAGCCGTGAGGGTGAAGTGGCCGTGAATCAGATCTTAGGGGTTGACGACAGGATGTCGAACCGCGCCATGCCTGCCGTCATCTACACCGACCCTGAGGTGGCCCATGTGGGAATGACAAAAGCAGAACTCGATGAAGCCCCAATCCCCTACCTTGAAGTCGAACTGCCGATGGGATGGTCAGGACGCTACCAGGCGGAAACAGAGCGCGGAACAGGCCTTTGCCGCCTGCTCCTTCACGAGGAAAAAAAGACATTGCTCGGTTGCCATCTTCTGACGCCTTACGCCTCTGAAATGGTCTTAGCTTTTGGCATCATGATCGAACAAGAGATGACGCTTGACCAAATGAAGCGCACGATTTTCCCACACCCGACCGTGTGTGAAATTGTCCGCGAGGCGCTGTTTCAGCTTGCATGAGCGGCAAATGGCTGTGGTAAACTGGTAATACATTAATCGGATTGTTGAGGTAATCATCATGTCAAAAAGAGCAGTATTTTCCGACGAGATCCCTAAAGCGGTGGGGCCTTATTCCCCGGCCGTTGTAGCTTGCAATTTGCTGTTTGTTTCAGGACAACTCGGTATTGATCCTGCGACAGGCGAAATGCCTGACAGTGTTGAAGCGCAGACGAAGTTAGCGCTTCGTCACCTCGACGCCATTTTGAAAGAAGCCGGAACCGGCCCTGAAAAGGTAGTGAAAACGACCGTTCTTTTGGCCGATATGGCCGACTTTGGCACGGTCAACGATATTTACGGCGAATACTTCCCAAGTCCGTACCCCGCGCGCGCTTGCTACGCAGTCAAACAACTGCCCAAAAGCGCAAAAGTGGAAATCGAGTGTATCGCGTTAATGGAATAGGCCGGTTGACATTCAATCAAACGAGAGTCTGCCGCCGGCCAACGGGCGTCAGACTCTTCTTTTTTGTGGAAGATGAGAAGGAGGAGTCCAAATGAGTGAAAAAATGGATGAAGTTCAATACATCGATCATCTGACACGATTATTGAACGAACGCGACTACCCTTCTCTGATGAATGAACTGCGTGATGACAACGAAGTTGACATCGCACTCTTTGTAGAAACACTTCCCGATGACGAAACCGCCTTTGTTTTCCGCATGCTCCCAAAAGAGATTTGCGCGGAGGTTTTCGCGCACCTTGAGTCGGACACGCAACGCCGGGTGATTGAAGCCTTCACCGACGAAGAGACCACGAATATGCTCGACCAGCTCTTTGTCGATGACGCGGTCGACTTTTTAGAGGAAATGCCCGCCAACATGGTGAGTCGGCTGTTACGCTTAACCAACCCCGATAAACGAAGAATCAT
This sequence comes from Mageeibacillus sp. UBA5438, assembly GCA_002427535.1. Lineage (GTDB taxonomy): Bacteria > Bacillota > Clostridia > Saccharofermentanales > DTU023 > UBA4923. Next base: position 1,616 of record DIRK01000005.1, read on the forward strand.
CAATCGCTATCTGCAGTACCCTGAAGATTCAGCGGGCAGTATCATGACGGCAGAGTATACCCGTTTAAAGCGTGACATGACGGTCGCGCAGGCGATCACACATCTTCGCACATTCGGTGAAGACCGCGAGACAATCTACACTTGTTATGTCACGGATGACCAGCGCTTTTTGGAAGGCGTGATCTCGGTCAAAGCTATTTTGTTGGCAAACGACCATGAAAAAATCGGCGATATCATGGAACCCGATGTGATTTCTGTCCACACCGGGATGGACCGAGAAGAAACCGTACGCCTCTTTCATAAGTACAACTTCCTTGCGATCCCTGTGGTAGATCTTGAAAATCGTTTGGTCGGAATCGTCACAATCGATGACGCGGTCGACGTCATGCAAGAGGAGACCACGGAAGACTTTGAGAAGATGGCCGCGATGGCGCCCTCTGAAAAGCCTTACCTGAAAACCAGTTTTTGGGAACACGGCCTCCACCGCATCCCATGGCTTTTCATCCTGATGGTCTCCGGCATGATCAACGGCCAAATCCTGGAAAAAAACGAAGCCGCTTTTTTGGCCTACCCGCTCCTTGTCTCCTTCATCCCCATGCTGACCGACACGGGCGGCAATGTCGGCTCTCAGTCAAGCACACTCATGATCCGCGGTATGACCTTAGGTGAAATCAAGTTCAGCGACTTCTTCAAGGTGGTTTTCAAAGAGTCCGCCACAAGCCTTCTCATGGGCATCGCATTAAGTGCGGTTAACTTCCTGCGCGTATACCTTGTCTACAAGGACTTTACCTCGGCCTTGGTCCTCGCGCTCGCCATGAGCGCCACCATTTTCATGGCCGCCATCTTGGGGGGCATTCTGCCGCTTGTCGCCAAGAAACTTAAAATCGACCCGGCCATTATGGCCGCTCCGCTCATCACGACGATCGTGGATGCGGCCGCCCTCATCATTTATTTTTTCATCGCGACATCACTGTTACCGATGTAGTTGGAAAAGCGATCTTTCGCAAGACTGCCTCTCTCGGGCCGTATGGTACAATAGATGGGAGGTAAATTTGGCATGAACTTGATTAAAACAACGGTGGTCAGACGCAGAATGAAGTATGGAGCCTTGAGAAAGAACTCAGTTCATGAGTCTACTTCTGACGCGTATCTCTGCCCGCGCTGTCACAAATTGATCAGTTATGTCCCTGTCCAGTCCATCAAACGATGCGTTTACTGCAACCAGGAACTCGATTGGTCACTCCCCTTCGCGCCCCCCCCGCCGGAAGTCGAGGAATCCACTACCCCCTAAACACAGGCGTTTTTCTGACAATACTCCACAAAGAATGAAAATAACCGACCTATCTTGTGGTCGCGCCCGGATAACTCCTCAGGATGCCATTGAACGGCAAGTATGAAACCGTCATCCTCATGAGCGGACTCGACCGCTTCGATAACACGGTCAGGACTTTTTGCGCTGACCTTAAGTCCCGCGCCAAGGTCCTTGACAGCCTGGTGATGAAATGAATTGACCCATGCCTCTTGCCCAATCGCACGCTCCAGGATCGATCCTTCTTTTACAAACACTTGATGGGACACTTCCCCGCGGTGATTATCTTGAATATGATCGGGGATATGCTGATCAAGCGTTCCGCCCATCGCGACGTTAATGAGCTGCATGCCCCGGCATATCCCCAAAATAGGTATCTTGCGCGCTCGGGCTTCTTGAAAAAGCAAAAGATCGAAAGCATCTCTCGCACGGCAAATCTCTTTTGTATGTTCGCCTTGCACCGCACCGTAAAGCGCAGGGTCAAGGTCTTCGCCGCCCGTCAAAACCACACCGTCTGCGACATCGAGAATCGAACGAATGGCCGTCAAGTTATCTGTCACCGGAAGCACCAAAGGCACAGCCCCCGCTCGGATAACAGAATCCACATAAGCCTGCCCCACCTGGCTTAATGGCGCGCCTTCCCAATACTCATCACTTGATTGCCGGTAGGATGCCGATAGAGCAACACGGATCATCTTATGCCCCCCTCACGATACTATGGATCAGTATAGCGTTTTTTAAAAACTCAAAAAGGGACTTGTTTTGGCAGGAGGTCCCCTTTTGAATTATTTATAGGTCCCGGCAAGAATCTCGTCGATCGTCGCGTCGCCCGTCTTGACCCCGTAGAAGAGCTCAAAGAACGCTTTAACTTCCTCTTTAATATCACCCGTATAAATCTCAGGATAGAACGTCGTGCCAAGCCACCTCAGCCCGATATAGCGGTTGACTGAGGGAGGATCCGCCAAGAAACCATAGGGCACCTGCGGGACAACCAGATAGCGGCCTTCCTTGATCGCGGGTAAGGCTTTCCAGGCGGGATCTTTTAGCATTTCTTCTTTGAGTTGCAAGGTGTCGATCAGGATGTAATCGGGATCCCATTGAATAATCTGTTCCATGGACACCTCGCTGCCGCCGCCGCGATCTGCGGCGTCCACTTCGGCTACGTTGATCAAAGGGACATAGTCTAATAGCTCGCTATGAAACGAACCGCGCGCGTTCGTATTCAAGCCAAGGTCACCCATCGCCCAGTAAACAGAGACGCGTTTATCCGAAAGCTTCGCCTTCTCGGATAGTGCAAGAGTCTCTTCACAGTAAGCGGCCAGTTGTTCAGTCCTGGTCGAGTCACCGATCAGGACACCCAAGTCACGGTATGTCTTTGGCATGTTATCAAAAAGCGCTTCGATGAAGACCGTGGGAATACCGATCTGCGCGGTCAATTCATCCATGTCCGTTACCGTTGAATCTTTCGCCTCACCAAGATCGACGATGACCTCTGTACCTGCGGCCAAGACCGTCTCCAGGTTATAGTCAGGGCCCTTGCCGTAGAACTTGCCCAAGACGGGCAACTCATTATACTTCGGATCGATTAGCTTCATCTGCGTGTCTGAGAAATTCTGTGCGATCCCCGCCAGACGATCAGGCATTGCTGTAAAAAGCAAGATACCGGCAAGCGTGCCTGAGGGCGCGATTTTCGTCAACTCCTTAGGCAAAGTCACCTCACGTCCCAAAGAATCCACGAAGACGAAGGTATCGTCTTCCGTTTCACCCGGGGTTGTCTCGGCGGGTGTGTTCGGCGCGCAGCTTGTCACCATGAATACCAGGACTAACAGCAATACGAGGGCCGGTAGAAATTTTCTTCCTGTTTGTTTAATCATTTTTTT
>DIRK01000005.1:4977-12624 GCA_002427535.1 Mageeibacillus sp. UBA5438
TTTGTTTAATCATTTTTTTCTCCTTAAACAGAGCTGTTTCTAATTTTTGGGAAATCCGGCATCACGGTCACTTCACCCGTGCGGGCGCTTTCTTCCAATCGGATAGGAACACCGTACACATGTGAGAGAAGGGACTCAGATAAGACATCATAGGGGGCGCCAAAGGCGCGCGCCGTGTGGCCGCTTATCAAAAGCACGTCGTCCGCGTACAAGAAGACATGCTGGGGGTTATGGGTCGAGAACAAGACAAGGTAACCGCGATCAGCCAAGGAGCGGATCTCTTCCAGCACGCGGATCTGGTTGCCGTAGTCTAAGCTCGCGCAGGGTTCATCCATGATGAGGATGGGGGCGTCTTGCGCCACTGCTCTTGCGATCAGGACGAGCTGTTGCTCCCCTCCTGACAACTGGTCAAAGGGGCGGTCACGAAAGCGTTCAATTTGCAATAATCGCAAAGCCGCTTCAGTCTGCTCCTTTTCTTTTTTGCCGGGCTGAGCCAAAAGGCCAAAGCTTGCGGTTGTCCCCATAAGGACAATATCAAAAACTGAAAACTGGAAAGACCCCGGCTGCACCTGCGGGATGTACGCCATCTCACGGGCGCGCTCCCGAACCGAGAGATCCCCAATCGGCGTATCATTTACAAGGATCGTACCTTGTTGTAAAGGCAAAAGGCCCAACATCAACTTGAATAAGGTCGATTTGCCGGCACCGTTAGCGCCCAACACTCCAATCGCGCGGCCGCCCGCCGATTGGAAGGACAGATGATTCAACACATCGTCTGTCCGGTAACGGAAGCTGAGATCACAAACCTCCAAACCTTTTGTCATCTTCTCACTCATGCGATGGCATCCCTTCTACCCTGGCGCAGGATCAGGTAGATGAAAAAGGGCGCCCCGATAAAGGCCGTCAGGATTCCCAAAGGAATCCCTGAGGTGGTCGCGCGGCGCGCGATGTCATCGACAAAAATCATGAAGGCCGAACCAATAAGCGCCGAAGCCGGGAGCGAGTAACGGTTATCGGCGCCTGTAATCATGCGCGCGATATGCGGGACCACAAGCCCCACCCAGCCGATCACGCCGCTCACGGACACGCAGGTCGCCGTGATCAGGGTCGCCGCGATAATCAAGATGAGCTGCAAAAGTCGCGTGTGAATACCCATGGTCGCCGCCGCATCTTCACCCACCGTCAGCACATTCAACTGCCAGCGCAAAAGCAAGATAACGAAAAGCGCCACCAAAATGATCGGTCCGGCAAAGGCGAGTTGTTTCACCTGCGCGGAGTTCAAAGAGCCCATGAGCCAGTACGTGATGGCCGGCAGTTGGTCCGTGGGATCCGCGACAAGCTTTATTAATGAAAGGCCGGCTGAAAAAAGCGAGCCGACCACAATCCCCGTCAAGATAAGGGCCAGCATTTTCTGCCCTCTGACAAAGGAAGTCAATACTAATACGAGCACAATCGAAAGCAATCCGAATAAGAACGAAAAGCTCGTGATACCCGAAGAGGGCAATCCCCACAAAATGGCCAAAGCCGCGCCAAAACCCGCTCCGGACGAAGCCCCCAAAACATCGGGGGAAGCCATGGGATTACGAAATACGCCCTGAAAGGTGTGGCCCGCTACGGAGAGCCCCGAGCCTACAAGAAGGCCGAGCACAATCCGGGGCAGCCGCACATTGATGAGGACCGAATGAATCTCAGTCGGAAATTCTCGCGCTGAGCCAATAATTTTATGCCAGAAAAAGACGACAATCGTCTTCGGATCAATCCAATACCAACCGACCGCAAAAGAAAAGATGACAATCAGCAAAAGGGCGCCCAGCATGATCGCAAAGCGCGGCGCCATGGACTTTTTGAGTCGCGGTACGGCTTCTATTTCAAGGGGCTCCTCCTCGACGGCCTGCGGTTCAGCTGACTGTTGTCGCCAAAGGGCACGCTTCTTATCTGAGATGGTAAGCCCGCCGTTTACAAGCTCCACATTCACCAAAGAAGGATGTGAGGCGATCACCCGTCGGCGTTCTTTGATCTTGTTGATATCCGCTTCACTGACCTTGGCCCGCGAGATGGAACGTTCAAAGGACTTATCGTGCTTCCAAACGAGGATCGTCGGGCGTGTCGTGTCCTCTAAAAGAGCCAACACGCGCTCGTAAAAATCGTCGATGAGTAGTTCGTCCCCACCAAGTTCGTCCAGAATCATCAGGGAGCCGGGCCGATCCATGAACTCCATGGCCGTCTCATGGAAGCGGTCAAGGTTAAACCGGCGCCCATCCGGGTCCGCAACGAGAAAACATTGAGCCATGGGGAAAATATCGCGTTCATCGTGGCGGATCGTCAAAAAGCCTGTGCCGCGTTGATTAGCCGCCGGCACATGGGCAAAACCCTGGCGCCTCTCGTCCGCGTCTATATGGCGAATCGTCATATAGCCCGTGGGCATGACGGCCATATGATCAATCAGGTGTTGGACAAAGGTCGATTTACCTGAGCCGATCGCGCCTGTAAGAAGCAGATTCGATTTTTTTTCGCCCTCGAGAATATCGCGGACAAAATTCAAAATCACTCTTTCCTCAGCAGGATAGGAAAAGGAGTTGTAATGTCCCTGTTCAGTCATTCAAAGCGACCCTTACTTTAAAGCTTGCGCCTGGCTTCCAGTTTCCCCGCGCGGACCGCAATCATCTGCGCGGCAATACTGATCGCGATCTCCTCCGGTGTCTCCCCTCCGATATCAAGCCCGATAGGTGAAATCGCGCGCTCAAGATCTTCCTTCGTATGGCCGCGTTCCATCAATTTACCGTCAATGGTCTTCACTTTATGGCGGCTGCCGATCACGCCGATGTAGCGTGCCGGCGTGCGAAGCGCCTGATCTTCTAAATCAAGGTCCATACTGTGGCCGCGAGACATAATGCAGATATAGTCCTCCGGCCCGATGGAGACGGCGCGATCGATGTTTTTCATATCACACATTTTGACGTCATAGGCGCCGGGGAACAGCGCGGGATCGGTGAACTCTTCGCGGTCATCCAAGACGACCACCGCAAAGTGGGCGCCGGCCAAGACAGGTGTAAGCGCCTGCCCCACATGGCCTCCGCCAAAGATATACACCACACCGGGTACGACAAGCTCCTCAGCAAAGAATTGGTGTCCCAAAGCTTCAAAAGCATCGCCGCGCTGACAGAGCAGTTCCGGATGCTCCGATAAATACGCTGTCACCGGATCACCTTCGGGATAACCTGTGAACAGCCAGCCCTTCTGTGTAAAGTCAGGTTTCGCCGGATTGGCTCCTTCAGGCGCTGTAAATAGTGCCAGCCCCAGCTGGTCCGACTCACTGATATCCGTGATGAGCCAGCTCGGTTGGCGTCGGGCGATCGCTTCACGCGCCTTTCGGACGGTGTCCAAAAGGACCTCATCGTCGCCTGCCAAATAAAGATAATGGACGGTGGCATTGCCCCCGCAGATCATCCCGATATCTTCAATCTGGTTTTTTGTCAAAATAAAATGGTGGATGTTCGATTGTTTTTTGGCGATGGCCTCTTGCGCAATTTTTAGTGAGTGCAGTTCGACCGCGCCACCTCCGACCGTGCCGGCAAGCCGTCCCGAACGCCCCACAAGCATACGAGCGCCCTCGCCGCGGGGAGTGGCCCCTGAACTTGCAGTCACCGTCGCAAGGACCGTGTCTTCGCCATTTTTAAGAGCCTCTTCGAGCGCTTTTAATACAGGATCCATAATCGTTCCACACTTTCATCTGAAATTTCGTATGGATCAATTATAACCGATTTATATTCAAATACAAGACGCTTACAGCGAGGACTCCCGATAGAGTTTTGCGGCGCCGATAATGCCGGCGTCATTTCTTAAAGAGGCGACACGGATAGACGGGACAGGAAGGATATCGCCGGAGAAGATATCACGGCGGACCGCTTTTTCCAGAGGTTCGATCAATAAATCAGAAGCATTGCTCAAGCCTCCGCCTAAAAGGATAATATGCGGGCGGTAAAGGGCAACGAGAGTTTTGATCCCGGCGGCGAGGTAGCCGATATAGCGGGCGTGGATTTTCTCTGCGATCGGATCTTTTGCCCGCACGGCCTCAAAGATCCGGATGGCATTTAAAGGATAGGGCGATTGTAAGAAAACAGAATCACCCTCAGAAGCCAATACTTCCTCTGTCAGACGGATCAGCCCCTGGATGGAAGCGTAGGTCTCAAGGCAGCTCCATTGGCCGCAAGCGCATTTGACCGCCCGATCCGTCTCGACCACAATATGACCCGGCTCAATGCCGAGGCCGTCGCCTCCTCTAAAAATTTTGCCGTCGACTACCAATCCCCCGCCGACACCGGTACCAAGCGTGAGCAACAGCGCACTAGCATAGTTCTTTGCCTCACCCGCCAGATACTCTCCTAAAACCGCGCAGTCCGCGTCATTGCCGACGTACACATTAAGATTTGGGAAATACTCATGGAAGAGCTCTGGAAAATTGACATGGGAAAGCTTCAAGTTCGTCGCAAAAAGGAGCTCACCGCTTTTCGTATCGACGATCCCCGGAAGGCCGATCCCGATGGAGGAGAGATCTTTGGACGTCAACTTATTTTCATTAAGGAGCGAACGGATCAGAGAAACAATAGTTTTTGTGATTGAACGGGCGGAGCGGGGCGCCATTGTTTTCACATCCTTTCGGGAGACAATGTCACACGCATCACTGACGAGTCCAACCGCGATATTCGTTCCGCCAAGATCAATGCCAATCGACCCACCCACCGCAAGGCACTCCTTCCTCAAGGATTTTCTTAATCGTAGTATACTGGATTAGAAGCCAACAGATGAGAGGTAAAGCATATGAACACGATAAATACTAAAGTTTTCCTCGTTCCCGACGGTCAACCCCTTCCCCCTGACCCCGTCTTTTTGCCCGGAATTCGCAGGGCTCCTCGAAGGGAAGGACATCTTTCTCAAAAAGAAAAGGCAATGGCCTTAAAAAATGCGTTGCGCTACATCCCCGAACGTTTCCATGAACAGATGGCGAAAGAGTTCTTAATTGAACTGGAAGAACACGGTAAAATATACGGCTATCGATTCCGCCCAGAGGGGCGAATCTACGGCAAGCCTATCGACGCGTATAAGGGGCAATGTGTCGAGGGCAAAGCCTTTCAGGTCATGATCGACAATAACCTCGATTTCGAAGTCGCGCTCTACCCCTATGAACTCATCACATACGGAGAGACGGGCGCCGTCTGCCAAAATTGGATGCAGTACTGCCTCATCAAGCAATACCTTGAACGATTGACCAACGAGCAGACGCTCGTGTTGTTTTCCGGTCATCCCGTCGGCCTGTTCCACAGCCCGAAGACTGCCCCGCGCGTCATTCTCACCAACGGTCTTCTGATCGGCCAGTACGACAACTTAGACGATTACAACCGCGCCTCCGCCATGGGCGTGTCGAGCTACGGCCAGATGACCGCGGGCGGATTCATGTACATCGGGCCGCAGGGCATCGTCCACGGCACCTACAACACGCTTTTGAACGCCGGGCGAAACAAACTCGGTATCCCGCAAGATCAGGATCTTGCCGGCCATCTTTTTGTCAGCTCAGGCCTCGGTGGAATGTCAGGCGCCCAGGGTAAGGCTTGCAACATCGCGGGCGGTGTCTCGATCATCGCGGAAGTGGACCGCTCACGCATCCACACACGCCATGAGCAGGGCTGGGTCGATGCGGTCAGCGATTCACTCGAAGAAGTGTACCGCCTCGCCCAGGAGGCCATGAACACGAAAATGCCGCTCGCCATCGCTTACCACGGCAATATTGTCGATCTTTTGGAGTACGCGATCGAGCACGCGATCCCTATTGACCTTTTATCAGACCAGACTTCCTGCCATGAGCCCTATACGGGCGGTTACTGCCCCCAGGGCCTCACATTTGACGAGCGTACCAAGATGCTTGCGAAGGATCCGGAACAATTCAAAAAAGAGGTCAACCGTTCACTTGCCTCACATTTTGAGGCGATCAAAAAACTGAGCGAGAAAGGCACTTATTTCTTTGACTACGGCAACTCTTTTATGAAAGCTATTTTCGATTCAGGGGTGAAAGAGATCTCAAAGAATAAAGAAAATGATCGCGACGGATTCATCTGGCCCTCCTATGTGGAAGACATCATGGGGCCCTTGCTTTTCGATTACGGCTACGGACCTTTCCGCTGGGTGTGCCTCTCCGGCAAGGATGAGGATTTGCAATTGACGGACGAGGCCGCCATGTCCTGCATTGACCCCGAAAGACGCTACCAGGACCGCGATAACTACAACTGGATCCGGGACGCCAAAAAGAACAAACTCGTCGTCGGCACCAAGGCGCGTATTCTGTACAGCGACGCCGTCGGACGCATGAACATCGCCTTGAAAATAAATCAGCTGGTCCGGGAGAAGAAAATCGGCCCTGTCATGATCGGCCGCGATCACCACGACACGGGCGGCACGGATTCACCCTTCCGCGAGACCTCCAACATCTATGACGGCAGCAATGTCACCGCCGATATGGCCACCTCCGTGTTTGCGGGGAACGCCGCGCGCGGTATGAGCCTGTGCGCGCTCCACAACGGCGGCGGCACCGGTATCGGAAAAGCCATCAACGGCGGATTTGGCTGCGTCCTTGACGGCTCCGAACGCATCGATGAAGTGTTAAGAAACGCGGTCCTGTGGGATGTCATGGCCGGCGTGGCACGCCGCGCTTGGGCGAGAAATGAACACGCGATCGAAACCGTGAAAGAATACAACGCACACATGGCGGGCCGGGATCTTCTAACCCTGCCCTACATCGCGGACGATCACTTGATTGAAAAAACTATGCAAACATTGTAAATAAAGGAAGGAACAAAGGATGAGTCAAGGACAGATTGTTGAATGTGTTCCCAATTTCAGTGAAGGACGGGACACCGAAAAAATAGAACGCATTGTCGCGCCCCTGAAAGGTCGAGAACAAGTCAGACTTGTGAATTATGAGGGTGACCGCGACTACAACCGGCTTGTCGTGACCGTGCTGGGTGAACCCCGCGCGGTGAAAGAAGCCATCCTCGACGCCATCGGTGTGGCCACAGAACTGATCGACTTAAATCACCATGAAGGGGAACACCTGCGCATGGGAGCGACCGACGTGGTCCCTTTGATTCCTATCCGCAACATGACAATTGAAGATACGGTTTTGTTATCAAAAGAACTAGCGCGTGAGATCAACGAACGCTACCAAATCCCGGTGTTCCTTTACGAGGACTCGGCCGCAAACCCGGGACGCGTGAACCTTGCCCATATTAGGCGCGGCCAGTTTGAAGGCATGGCCGAAAAACTGCTCCTTCCCGAATGGGAACCTGATTTCGGAGAAAGAAAAATCCATCCCACCGCCGGTGTCACAGCCGTCGGCGCCCGATTTCCGCTCATCGCCTATAACATTGATCTTGGGACCGCTGACATTGATATAGCCAACAAAATCGCAAAAAGCATCCGCCAGTCAGGCGGCGGCTTCCAATACATCAAGGCGGGCGGCGTGGAGTTAAAAGACAAGGGCATCGTCCAGGTCACGATGAACATCACCGATTACAGAAAAAATCCGATCTACCGTGTGTTTGAAACCGTCAAAATGGAAGCCGCGCGCTACGGTGTCCCCGTGGTCGGCAGTGAAGT
>DIRK01000005.1:12949-13212 GCA_002427535.1 Mageeibacillus sp. UBA5438
AAATGGGAAATCGCACCGGGACCCGTCGACCCCGAACAATGTATCATTCCGCTCTCTGTCGCTGACATGGAGTTTAAGAGCCCTTTGGCCATTCGTGAGCGCTTAAAAGCGCTGGCGGATACCGGCGTATGGGGCTATACGATGCCGCGCCCGGAGTACTACGACGCTTTGATTTCCTGGTTCTCGCGCCGACACGATTTTGACATCGAAAAAGAATGGGTGGTCCCCACCACCGGGGTCGTACAGGCGGTCTACGCCGCCGT
>DIRK01000042.1:0-4857 GCA_002427535.1 Mageeibacillus sp. UBA5438
TGGAATACGGGCCGATCCAGGGCGCGTTGCGGATCGTATCGATCAGAAGGTTCGTCATGATGTCCGCGGTTTCCGTGGAGAACACCTGCTCAAAGTGCGGCTTATGCTCCAACAAAACCTTGCCGTCGGCGTCAAGAACCCTTGTAAAAAGATAGGGTTCAGTGAAAATACCACGGTTTGCCAAAGCTGAGAACGCGCCGGCCATCTCGACCGTCGTCATGCCCTTTCCAAAAGCCCCGATGGCGCCCGCCGGCTGGGGTTCATTGGAACGGTCAATGCCCATGCGCTTCAAATAGGACAGACCAATGGAAGGCGTAAGCAGTTCGGTGTAGACCTCCACTGCGGTTGTATTCAATGAGTGGCGAAGCGCGTGACGTATGGTCACGGGCCCCTCATAACGGCGGTCCGAGTTTTGCGGCCAGGCGCGGTCGGGGTTTTGTGGGTCAAGATGCTTTTCCTCATCCATCAAAACGGTTGCGGCCGTCACCACCCCCGTGTCAATCGCGGGCGCGTAGACAAGGATCGGCTTAATGGATGAACCGGGTTGGCGGTAGGCTTGTGTCGCCCGATTGAAACCGAGGTTCGTTTTCTTCTCACCAAAACCACCCACCATGGCCACAATCTGTCCCATCGTATCCGGTTGGTTTGAAATGATCGTAATGCCCGCCTGCGGAATCTGCGGGCTGTCAGGCAAGGCGTCATAGTTGGCGGAGAACAGTTCCTTTTTCTTGAAACTTTCTTCCGCCATCTTTTGTATTTCCGGATCAAGGGTGGTCTCAATCGTCAGACCGTGCTGGAACACAGCGACATTCGCAAGCTGCAGCGAATAACCTCGTTGGATCATGAGCTGCGAGATAACCTCGTTGATCACGGCGTCCACAAAATAAGAATGAATGGACGAGGCGGAACTCTGCTGCTCGGCCGATTTAAATACAAGTTCGCGGTTTAGCGCCTGCTGGTATTCATCCTCGGTGATTTTGCCGATTTCAAGCATCTTGCCCAAGGTAATCCTCATGCGGCGCAGGGCGTTTCGTTTTCCGTATTCCGTCGCGGGGTTGTAGATAGAAGGCAGGTTCGGGATGCCGGCCAAAAAGGCGCATTCCGCAAGATCTAATTCCGAGACATCCTTGCCAAAATAAGCTTTTGCCGCGGACTGGACGCCGACATAGGGGCCCCCCATGGGGACCATGTTGACGAACAATTCCATGATCTCGTCTTTTGACATCTTATCCTCAAGATCGATCGCGCGTTCCCACTCTTGGATTTTGCGTTGAGCCGAGCGGTCGTCGGCGCCCGACATCATCTTGACCACCTGCTGGGTGATCGTAGACGCGCCGTGAGTGTCTCCGCCGAAACTTAAGAAAATAGTGCCCACCGAGTTCGCGATACGCTTGGGATCAATACCGTGATGTGTCTCAAAGCGTTCATCCTCGATGGCAATGAAAGCATCCGGGATATAGGTGGACTTAATGCGAGCGATGGGGACGTATTCGCGAAGGATATTTTGAGAGCCTGTTAAAACCGCCGCCTGATTGCCGTCTCGATCGTAGATGTAAGTCGCCTCATAGGTGTCCTTGATGTCGACAACTTCAAGCGGGCGGGCAGTTGAGATATACCCTGAAAGCATGCCGAGCCCGCTTCCGCCGATAAAGGCGAACACCGCAAGCACGATTACGATAACAAGCAACAGGGCTTTTTTCACACCGGACCAAATGGCCGCGGGGACAGACACCACTGACATACTGCGTGAGGGGCGGCCTGAAACACGCTTTTTCAAGACGCGTTTACTTTTTTTGTATTTACGGCTCTCGCGGATGTCAGCGGGGAGCGACTGCGAAGCCATGGGCCGAGGCCGGCGCCCGGATGTTTTCGTCACCTGAGTCGCTTCACCGGGGCGCGATTGGCGCACGGAAGGTTGGGACATATTGCCCATATTCCTTGGCCTTCTGACGCCGCTGTTGTCGTTTCGATTATCTTGATTCATATTAATATTGCCCTTTAAAGCAAGCTTATTTTACCATATTGGATATTTTTGAAGTACTGTCTAACGCCTGATACAATTCCTAAAAAGGGCGACGAGGCGTCCCCAAACGGAATTGTGATTGTAGCACATCGGTTCCTCATTGGGGAAATAGAGCACCATACGCACGACATAGACGATGAGATACAAGGCCACAAGCGACACAAATAGGATCTTGGTACTCTTCTCAGACAAGGGCGAACGAAATTCTTTTCCCCGGGCCTTCATCACGAGTTTTGTGATCGCCACGCCCAAAAGTGAAAGAAAGATCGCAAGACTCAAGAGAATGAGCGGGTGCATGCGGATCGCTTCTTTAAGCTCGCCTTGCATCAACAGCGATAAAGCCCTGGTACTCCCGCAGCCTGCGCAGGGGACGCCGATCACCGAGTAGAAAAAGCATGAACTGCTGAAAAGCTCCATAGCGAAAAACAGTAAGAGAACAACCAAAATAAGGGAGGGGCGAAAGCGTGAATTTTTGCCGTTTGGACTCTTCTTTTGCTCCATCGTAAATCCCTTGTGATCAGCGTCGGCTCTGTCGTGTCTGCATCTCCACCATATTAGCAAAAATGCCCCCTTTGTTCATGAGTTCCTCGTGGCTTCCTTCCTCCACGATCTTCCCATGGTCAAGCACATAGATACGGCTCGCGTGGCGAATGGTCGACAATCGGTGCGCAATGATCAGGGTCGTCCTGCCCCTTGAAAGGCGTTCGATCCCTTTTTGAATAATGCCCTCCGTCTCCGTATCTATATGGGAGGTCGCCTCATCGAGGATTAAGACGGTGGGGTTTTGCGCGAGCGCGCGGGCAAAAGAGATCAACTGGCGCTCACCGGCTGAAAATTCATTGCCGCGCTCTTTGACCTCTGTTTTCACGCCTTCTGAAAGCCTCGCGAGAAAAGAATCGCCGCCGACTTCAATCAGGGCGTTCGCGGCATGGGTCGCAGTCAGGCCGGGGCGGTTCAGAGTAATATTGGATTCGATAGTTCCCGTGAACAAGAAGGGATCCTGCGTCACAATGGCCATATGAGAACGAGCGGAGCGCTTATTCAGTGTTGTCAGATCGTGCCCGTCAATCAGGACACGTCCCGATTCCGGTTCGTAGAAGGAGAACAAAAGGTTCATGATCGTCGACTTGCCCGCTCCTGTCTCTCCGACAAAGGCGGCGGTCGTCCCACGGGGAACTTCAAAGCTCACGTCCCGCAACACATGCTCATCCTCTTTATAAGCGAAGGTCACTTGTTCAAAGGCGACATCGCCCAAAAGCGATTCCACCTTTTCGCCGTCGTCCGGGAGCGCCTGGCGGTCAAGCAACTCAAAAATATGATCGGCCGCGCCTCTCGCGCGCTCCAGGTTCCCGATATGCTGCATCGCCCGGTTCATCTGCGCGAAAAAGCGAATCATATAATCAATGAAAAGATACAGGTGTCCGACGGGGACAAGATTGGTACCCCGAATATTCCCGATGCCAAAGTAAAGGAGTGCCAAGGCCAGCATCAGGTAGTTCATCGCCTCTGTCACATTCCAACCGCTGTACGCGTGCAGTCGTGTCATCCCAAGGCCGTTTCGGAACACGGTGTCATTAATCCGGCTGTAGTTGTCGTAGATGTCGCGCTCTCGGTTAAACGACTGAATCACTTCAATGCCGCGAATGTTTTCGTTCATGCTGGCATTCAGCATGCTGATGCCCTTCCTGTATTCGCGGCTGAAGCTTAATGATTTCTTTTGGAAATCGCGAAACAAGAAAAACAAAATCGGAAATGAAAGGGAAGCGATCGCAAAAAGGCGCCAGTCAATGCTGAACAGCCCGAATAGGATCCCGATCGCAAATACAAAAGCCATTAAAAGTTGAGACAGTACCGTCGTGAAAAACACACGGACCGCCTTCGTGTCGTTCGTGACGCGGGAGACAACTTGCCCCGCCGCGAGCGTATCAAAATAGGCGACAGGCAAGCGCTGCACATGCGCGAAGATCTCACCTTGCATCACCATGGCCACATGGTTGGCGGCAAACTGGTTTGCGATGCTTCCGCCGTAGCGTGTGACCAGTGACAACAACACGGTGGCCGCATAAAAAAGGATCATGGTCGTAAAGGTTCCCACATCCCGCACGCCGATGCCCGCGATGATTTCGCCGTCAAGCAGCAAGGAGACGATATAGGGCCCCAAAAGATCGAAAACGACCGTTAAGATTGTCAAAATAAAACCGATCGAAAGCGAGGGGACGGCATAACGCGCGTAACGGGCGAGCCTCCACAGTCCGTAACGGCCGGTGTTGTTTTGTTTATCCGTTCGCATAGGACCCTCCTTCCTTTTGACCGGCTCGTTTTTCTTCGAGCTGCTGCAGTTCATACTGTTCAAAATACCAACCCTTTTGGGCCATCAATTCCTCATGGGTGCCGCGCGCCGCGATCCTGCCGTCTTCAAGTACCAGGATAAGATCAGCGTCACGTATCGCGGATAAGCGATGCGAGCTGACAAGGGTCGTTTTGCCTCGGCGTTCCCGGGTCAATGCCTGGAGGACATTTTTCTCCGTGATGGCGTCCACCGCCGACAGGCAGTCATCCAAAATAAGAACTTCCGGATCCGATAATAGGGCTCGCGCGATGGAGATACGTTGTTTTTGTCCCCCGGAAAGCGCGATTCCCTGCTCGCCGGTCATCGTATCAAGGCCTAGGGGGAGTTGTTCAACATCTTTTTCAAAGTCGGCGATCTGAATGACGCGGGTCAATAAGTCGTCTGACACAGAGGCGGGCGGAGGCGCTGCTTTTTTACGCGCTTCCACTTCCTCCACGATCGTTTTGTAAGGTTTTTTCCAAAAAGCGATCTCCTGCGCCTCATC
>DIRK01000042.1:4897-5054 GCA_002427535.1 Mageeibacillus sp. UBA5438
TCAAAGTCGGCGATCTGAATGACGTGAGTCAATAAATCGTCCGACACAGAGGGGGGCGGAGGCGGGGTCTTTTCACGCGCTTCCACTTCTTCCACAATCGTCCGGTAAGGGTTTTTCCAAAAAGCGATCTCCCGCGCCTCATCTTTATCACGGATCG
>DIRK01000064.1:0-765 GCA_002427535.1 Mageeibacillus sp. UBA5438
GCCCAGCGCTTTCGCGCGCAATCGCTCGGGATTGTCGTCGAACACGGCTTTTGAAAAGACAAGCAAATCCGGCTTGAAATCGTCGATGGACGCCAAGAGATGCTCATGTAAGATCGGGATGCCCAAATTTTTTAAGTAGGCCGTACGCTGATTCGGATTCGGGTCTGATCCGGAACAGATAACGCCTTCGTGCTTTGCAAATTCCGCTAACCCGCACATGCTGATGCCGCCGATGCCGACAAAGAAGATGCGTTTTCCGGGCGCGATAAAAGAAGCGATCGCCTCGTAGTCAGGCGTCTTTTCTCCTGTAATTTGAGCGCTCATAGCGGGGGAAATCTTTTTGATTTCTCTCTCACTAAAAGCGGGAATCAGGAGCGGAAATTTTTCTTCCCCCTTCGGGCGGGCCTTGGTACTCATCTTTTCGTTTGATCCTTAAAAATCGTTTTATCTCGAACATTTTAGCAGATAAGCCCCCCACATGATAAAATGTCTCAGGTTTCACGCTTTAAAGAACGCGAAAAAAGACAAGGAAAAAGGATCTATGAGCATTATTCAGGCTCACAACGTTGAAAAATCCTTTCAGGGCAAAGTCATTTTGTCCGATATTTCCTTTGCCATTGACGCGGGCGATAAGATCGGCCTTATCGGACGGAACGGATCGGGTAAGACCACACTGTTGAACCTCCTGACAGGAACCCTAGAAGCGGACCAAGGCCAGATTCATCGGGCGCAGACACTTCTTGTTGCCATGCTCGGTCAGCGCCC
>DIRK01000064.1:1089-4513 GCA_002427535.1 Mageeibacillus sp. UBA5438
AAAGGCGCCTACGACTATGAGGCAAGACTTTCAAAAAACCTATCCGGGTTGGGATTGTCCGAACAGCAGATGAATCAACCCTATGACACACTCTCTGGCGGGGAGCAGATGCGGGTCGCCTTGGGGCGGCTGTTGCTTGAACCAAGCGATTTGTTGTTTCTTGACGAGCCGACGAACCACCTCGACCACGACGGCCTGCTCTGGCTTTCGGGCTACTTAGCCTCCCGACGCTCCGGCCTCATCGTCATCTCCCATGACCGCTGGTTCTTAGATCGGGTGTGTGACCGGATCTTTGAATTAGAAAACAGGAAACTTTATACCTACCGCGGGAATTACTCGGCCTCAAGACAGCAAAAACAAGAACGAGAAGAACTGCTGCATCAGACTTTAGGGCGTTTGGAGGAGCGCATTAAGCGCGAAGAAGAGGTGACGCAGACCATGCTGTCGCATCGCAAGATGAAGTCATATCACTCGCGCGAGAAGGTGGTGAAAAAGTTAAAAAATGAAATGAAGGGCTTGGAGGAAAAGAAAAACCCTGAACGCCGCATGTCCTTTTCATTTTTACCGGAAAACTCCAAACAAGATAAAAATCGCGCGCTTGTCGAAGCCTCCGAACTCTCTTTGTCCTATGACAGACCGCTGTTTTCCGATGTGTCCTTCACGCTCTGCGCCTCGGATAAAATCGCGCTTTTGGGACCGAACGGATGCGGGAAGACAAGTCTGCTTCGCATCCTGATGGGTGAGGTAGAACCTGACGAGGGTACGATCCGGCTGTACGGAGATCCCAGCATCGCCTTCATGGGCCAGATCGTTGAGTTCCAAGATGACGAGCTCACCGTTTACGAACACTTAGCTTTCTCTTTCCATGGAACTGAGACGGCGATCCGTAAGCGCTTGGCGCGTTTTGGTTTTCGTGACGAATCGATGATCAAAAAACTGCGCTCCCTATCGGGCGGTGAGCGACATCGTTTGCACCTTTGTACACTGTTGGAGGAAAAACCTGACATCCTCATCCTTGACGAGCCGACGAACCACCTGGACATCGATTCGCGACAACTGTTAGAAGAAGCGCTGACTGATTTTCACGGTGCCGTGGTGGCGGTCAGCCATGACCGTTACTTTGTAGACGCCGTGTCGGACAGTGTTTTGGGTTTTGTCGGGGGGGCGATTATCCCATTCGATGACTACGAATCGTGGTATGCCCAACACAGCGAGAAGCCCACAGCGGAGGAGATAACAAAAATACATCCTCCAAACGCGGTACCTGTAATAGGGGCCGCGGAGCTTCGCCGACAGCGCGCCCAGCAGCGGGAGCGTATCAGCCGTGTCAAAAATGATATTGAAAAATTGGAGCATGAACGGACTGTCTTTGAATCCAAAGACAGCCGCGAACATGAAGCGTCTGACTATGAGCGCTACGCGGAGGTCACTGAAACGCTCGATGACCTGTATCTGGAGTATTTTGAACTCGAATTAGAAGAAGAGTGATTGACAGGGGGCGTATTTTTGTCGTATCATGGTCCGGCGACCGCTCCGGCGGGGTTTTTTAATGTTGCGAAAAGTAACAACCCCAGTTGGGCGAGACTTGAATAAAGGAGAGACCGCATATGAGTTATGCCATTATTAAGACGGGCGGAAAACAGTACCGAGTCGCTGAAGGCGATGAGATTTACATCGAGACGATTGAGGGAGAGGCAGAGGACTTCGTGAATTTTGACGAAGTGCTTGCCCTTTCGGAAGGCGGGCTGTTGCGCGTCGGATCACCGTTGTTGGACGGCGCTGTTGTCACCGGCCAGATTGTTAAACACGGGCGCGGCAAAAAGATTGTCGTGTTCAAATACAAAGCTAAAAAAGGCTACCGCAGAAAGCAGGGCCACAGACAGCCCTACACGCTCGTCCGCATCGAGTCCATCAAGGGATAAGATGATTCGGGTAAGCTTCGAATATGACCCCAAAGGGAGGATATATTCCTTTCGCATGGAAGGTCACGCGAGAAGCTTTCGGCCTTGGCCCGATGTGATCTGTGCGGGCGTATCCGCCATCGCGCAGACGACGATCGGGAGTTTAGAAGAACTGGCGGGGGTATCGCCCCGTTACACATTGGAATCGGGATGGATCCGCTGTGAAGTGGATTACCCCGAAGATCCAAAAAAGGCGAAGATTGTCGCCACATTAATGGAATCAACAAGGATCGGTTGTCTGCAGATCGAAGCCAGCTACGGCTCGCGCTATGTGACAGTAGAGGACAACCACCCGGAAGATATTAAGGGGGAACACCATGATTAAAGTTAATCTTCAGCTTTTGGCCCACAAGATGGGGATGGGCAGCACGCGCAACGGGCGTGACTCAAAATCGAAACGTTTGGGCGCGAAATTGGCCGACGGCGAATTTTGCCAAGCAGGGAGCATCATCTACCGCCAAAGAGGGACGAAAATTCATCCCGGACACAATGTCGGCATCGGTAAAGACGACACTTTGTTTGCAAAAATCGACGGCCTCGTGCGCTATGAGCGCATCTCGAAAAAGCGCAAGCAAGCAAGCGTTTATCCGGTAGAAGCGTAAGCAACATTAGAGCGGCAGTTGCCGCTCTCAATCTTTAACGCTTATGTTTTACGACCACGCGACGATCGAAGTACGTTCGGGAAACGGCGGTAACGGCGCCGTTTCTTTCAGGCGCGAAAAATACATCCCTAACGGCGGACCTGACGGCGGAAACGGCGGGCGCGGGGGCGATGTCATTGTGCGCGCGGATCGCAACGTCAATACCTTGACCGATTACCGTTTCAAGCATCATTATTTTGCGGAAGATGGGGAGTCCGGCAAAAAAAAGCGCATGGCGGGGAAAGCGGGGGCTGACATCTTTTTGAAAGTGCCGCCCGGCACCCTGGTGCTCCATTCAGAAACGCGTGAGCTGATCGCAGACTTGAAAAATGACGGCGATGAAGCCGTCGTCGCCAAGGGAGGCGCCGGAGGGCGCGGCAACATGACCTTTGCCAATGCCGTCAGGCAGGCGCCACGCTTTGCGACTTCGGGAAAAACAGGGGAGCAGTTCAAGATAGATTTTGAACTTCGCCTTTTGGCGGACGCCGCGCTCATCGGATACCCGAACGCGGGAAAATCGACCCTCCTGTCCGTCGTGTCAGCCGCCAAGCCAAAGGTCGCCGCCTACCCCTTTACAACCTTAGAACCCGTCCTGGGCGTGGTAGACGTCAAGGGCGCGCGCTTTGTCTTAGTGGACGTGCCGGGACTCATTGAAGGCGCGGCAGAAGGCGCGGGCATGGGCCATGAATTTTTGAGGCATGTGGAACGCGCGCGTATTCTCATTCACGTAATAGACGCCTCCACGTTAGACGGCGTGGTTCCCCTCGAGCGCTACCGGGCGATTAACGAAGAATTGGCGAAGTATAAAAATCTTCTCGGCCG
>DIRK01000064.1:4763-6883 GCA_002427535.1 Mageeibacillus sp. UBA5438
CGCGTGTTCGCCCTCTCCGCCGCTACGACTGAGGGCGTTCGCCCGTTTATTCAGACACTGGCGTCTGAAGTCTTCTCACTGCCCTTACCGGAGTTGCAGGAAATTGAAGAGAAGAAAATTTACCGCTTCGAAAAGAAATACGATTTCCAGCTTGTCCGGACAGGGGGAATTGTGGCCGTAGAAGGCCCCTTTATCCGGGAGCTTATGCTGTCGACAAACTTCAGTGACACGGAGTCATTTCGTCATTTCCAAAAGCGCATCATTGAAAGCGGCATTCAGGACGCCCTGCTTGACGCGGGGGTTGAAGAAGGCGATGAGGTCTACCTCGACGGCTCATCCTTCGAATTCACGCTATAAGAAACAAATCTTTGCCCTGTTCGTGTATAATATTTCAAATAGATGGCCGGTGGCGTTGCCGTATGGGTCTTTCCCCGGCGTTGAAAGTGAGGAATACCATGAAAAAGTATATCTGTGATGTTTGCGGTTACGTGTATGATCCTGAAATCGGCGATCCCGACGGTGGCATTGAGCCGGGCGTTGCCTTTGAAGATCTGCCCGAGGATTGGGTATGCCCGCTTTGCGGCGTACCAAAAGAAGATTTCTCCCCGCTCGAAGACTGATTGGGACGAAAAAATTGCGTAAAAGAAGCCGGGAAACCGGCTTCTTTTTTCAAATAATACCGACCTTATAAGGAGGTTCTTGATGGCCCTGTTAAAAATCACGGATCGCGTCACCCTGGTGGGTGCCGACGACCCGGGACTTCATTATTTTGACTGCCTGATGCCCACGCCCTACGGCACAACCTACAACAGCTACCTTGTAGACGGGGATGAAAAGTCAGCGCTCATCGACCCTGTAGAGGGGAGTAAGATCGAACAGCTGTTCGAGCACTTGGATACGCTTGAAGTGAAGCATCTTGAATACATCGTCTGCCTTCACGCGGAGCAGGATCATTCGGGAGGCGCGCCCATGCTGTTACAGCGTTACCCGAAAGCGGTGATTGTCGCGACCCAGAAGGTTGCCGACTTTTTGGAAAGTCACCTTCACCTTCCAAAAGACAAGATGAAAATTATGAACGCGGGTGACACCCTTGAACTAGGAGGCGTCAGCCTGGAATGTATCCCGGTGCCCTTTGCCCACTGGCCCGATAACACGATGTATTGGCTCGCGGATGAGTATCTCTTATTTAGTTCCGACCTTTACGGCAGCCACTATGTCCCCGATGTCATGGAAAAGCCGGACGAAAAAATTCAAGTAGAACAGTCGCGTACCTATTTTGCGGAAATCATGATGCCCTTTAGGACGCATGTGGCCCGCTATGTCGAAAAGACACGTGAGCTCGATCCCGCAATGATCTGTTCCGCGCACGGACCTGTGTGGTTTTTGCCTGACACCATTCTTTCGGAGTATGAGCGCATGTGCTCTGACAAGACGACGCGCGATGTGGCCATTGCCTATGTGTCCATGCACGGCAGTACGAAGCGCATGGTGAAGACGCTTGCAAAAGCGCTTGTCGACGTAGGGATCCATGTCAAGCTTTTGGATCTCGGAAGCGACAAACACGATTTTCGCGTGCCGGCAGGCGACGTGTTAACCGAATCGCTTTTTGCGGGCGCGCTCATTCTTGCTTCTCCGACCGTCATCGGAGGCGCGCATCCCCTGATGGCCGCCATGGCCATGCTCATTGGGGTCATTAATCCGCCCTTGCGCATGATCGGGCTTATCGGTTCCTTTGGCTGGGGTTCCCAGATGGTGAAGCAGATGGAGGGACTCCTGGATCGTCACAAGGCCGAGCGGCTTGACAGCTTGCTGATCAAGGGCTTGCCCACCGGTGAAGATGAAAAAGCGATCGAGGAGTATGCTAAAACTTTAGCTGAGCGCCTGAAGGCGATACCGGACGAGGAAATATTGGATTAATCCTCGGATTCAAGCAGCGTTTTGACAATCGCTTGCAGTACCTTGGCGGAACTTTCCCGCCAGGTGGCCGCAGCCTTTTTGGCCATTTTTTCAGTGGGGAAGGTACAGGAGAGTGAAAAGCCCTCGTCCTGCTCGTTGTGTTGCTTCAAAAGTACACGGTATTGACCCGTTGCGGTGGGTTCGACTGTAGCCGTGACCGTGTC
>DIRK01000064.1:7170-11898 GCA_002427535.1 Mageeibacillus sp. UBA5438
TCCTTTAGCGGTCAGGTCACAACGTTCGACCGCGCGGTCGTGGGCGTCTAGCACAGCTTCGCCTTTGCGGGCCGCGACCTGGATGAGCTTTGCTTCCGCGAGTTCATCGAGCGCCCGGGCGACATCAAAATAGTCCATGGAAAGGGTCGAAAGCGCTGCGTCACAAAGCCCCGAGCGCCGGATGCCGGGTGTCTGCCCCGCGATATGGAGCAAAATCAATTTATGAAGTGGGAATGGGTTTTCCTGCATCTTGGCCTCCGAGGCTGATTTTAGCATATGAGGCCCGCGATTAGGCAAAGCGGCCTGACTGTGAGACAATTAATCCACTAGGACTTGACGGAAAGTGTGAAGAAGCATGAGATTTGACCTGTCGGCGGTTATCCTCGTCGCCTTATTTGTCTATATCGGCCATCGCCGCGGCCTCTTATTGACGGCTGTGGGCTTTATCAGCTCTCTTATATCCATTGCCATTGCGTTTCTTATGGTACGCCCGCTTACGGGCTGGCTTTACAATCTGGGACTTTTCAGCCATTCAATGGAAGATTTGACCCAAAATGTTCAACAGGGAGTGGAAGCGGGATCCACGAATCTTTCGCCCGTATTAGAAGCCTTAGGCATGCCGGAAAACTGGACGCGAAAAATCTTGCAGTCACCCGATCTTACGGGACAATCCGTGGTCGACCAGGCGGTGAATTCCGTTTGGCAACTCGTTTTGGGCGCGCTTGTTTTGGTCTGTGTATTCCTCATTGTGCGCATTGGTTTAGGGCTTTTGGCGCGTCTGTTGACCCCCATTTTGAATAGTGTGCCTGTCATGGGTTGGCTGAACAGAACAGGTGGTCTGGTACTCGGGTTACTCTGGGGGATTTTCACCCTCTGGCTTCTTGTGATGGTGTTGACTTCATTTAGTATCACGAGTCCAATCGTGCGTGATTTTATGAACAATTCGCAAATCCTTTTATACCTTTCCGAGAAAGACATCTTCCGTTCACTTTTGGACACGATATTCTGACGATTTCCGGTTGACAAAATTTCCCGTTCTGCTTATATTATTACTTGGCTGGCACTCGATACGCACGAGTGCCAACTTCCGTAAAAAATATATGTGGAGGTAAATCTATGAACATTAAACCATTAGGTGACCGGGTGGTCATCAAAAGACTGGAAGCGGAAGAGACGACCAAGGGCGGCATTGTACTTCCCGGATCCGCAAAAGAAAAACCGCAAATCGTTGAAATTATCGCCGTGGGCCCCGGTGGCGTGGTCGATGGTAAAGATATCATCATGGAAGTCGAAGTGGGCGACCATGTCCTGATCAGCAAATATGCCGGGACAGAAGTCAAAATCGACGACATTGAATACACGATTCTGCGACAGAGCGATATCCTCGCCATTGTCGACTAAATAAAAGGAGAGATAAGCTATGGCTAAAGAATTGAAGTACTCAGAAGACGCAAGAAAATCGCTGGAGATTGGCGTCAATAAACTGGCCGATACGGTCCGCATTACCCTAGGGCCCAAAGGTCGCAACGTAGTCCTCGATAAAACATACGGCGCTCCCGTTGTCACTAATGACGGCGTCACCATCGCGCGTGACATTGAGCTGGAAGACCGTTTTGAAAATATGGGCGCGCAGCTTGTCAAAGAAGTGGCGACTAAGACCAATGACGTCGCAGGCGATGGCACGACCACCGCAACACTCTTGGCTCAGGCGATCATTCGCGAAGGTCTTCGCAACGTCGCCGCAGGCGCCAACCCCATCATCCTGAAACGCGGGATCGACAAGGCGGTCGTAAAAGCCGTTGAGGCGATCGGCCGTGACAGCAAAGCCGTTGAAGGCAAAAATGACATCTCCCGTGTCGCGGCCATCTCAGCCAATGACGATGAGATCGGCGCGGAAATCGCCAACGCGATGGAGTCGGTCACAAACGACGGCGTTATCACGGTGGAAGAGTCACAGACGATGGGCACTGAACTTGAGATCGTGGAAGGCATGCAGTTCGACCGCGGTTATATCTCAGCTTACATGGTCACCGATCCGACCAAGATGGAAGTCTCCTATGATGAACCCTATATCCTGATCACCGACAAAAAAATCTCGAATATCCAGGATCTTTTACCGCTATTAGAGAAGATCGTGCAAAACGGTAAACGCCTCCTCATTATCGCGGAAGACGTGGAAGGTGAAGCCCTTTCAACACTCATCCTGAACAAACTGCGCGGTACCTTTAACTGTGCGGCGGTCAAGGCTCCGGGCTTTGGCGACCGCAGAAAAGAAATGCTGCAGGATATCGCGGTGTTGACGGGTGGAAAAGTCATATCCTCCGACCTTGGCATGGAGCTGAAGGATGTGGAACTGTCTGACCTCGGACAGGCACGTCAGGTGAAGATTGATAAAGATAACACCGTCATCGTGGACGGCGCAGGCAAGCCGGAAGATCTCGAAGCCCGCGTCGCGGCGATCCGCGCGCAGATTGAAGAGACGACCTCTGATTTCGATCGTGAGAAACTGCAAGAGCGCCTGGCCAAACTGTCGGGCGGCGTTGCCGTGATCAAAGTCGGGGCCGCGACTGAGACCGAGATGAAAGAAAGAAAGCTCCGCATCGAGGACGCTCTGTCCGCGACACGCGCCGCGGTTGAAGAAGGTATCGTCCCGGGCGGCGGTACAGCCTACATCGACGTGTTGGACGACGTCGCCGTGTTGCTTGACGAACTGGAAGGCGACGAGCGCACCGGTGTGTCGATTGTCCTGCGCGCGCTTGAAGAACCGGTCCGCCAGATCGCGATGAACAGCGGATTTGACGGCAGCGTTGTCTGTGAGCACGTGAAGTCTAAGGAGAAGGGCACAGGCTTTGACGTCTTGAGTGAAGCCTACACTGACATGGTCGGTGCCGGCATTGTTGACCCGGCGAAAGTGACGCGCTCAGCGCTCCAGAACGCCGCGTCGATCGCGTCTATTCTGTTGACGACCGAAGCGGTGGTCGCCAATATCCCCGAACCTGAGCCCATGATGCCCCCGCAACCGGGCATGTACTAGGCTTAGATGACATTAGTTTTTGATGAAGGAGGCGCCTCGGCGCCTCCTTTTGTTCGTGATATCATGTGAAAAAGATGAGGACCAAGATAACAATAAGGAGGGGCGTAGGGCCGGTGAACGGGGAAAGAGAGAATAAAAGAGGCGCGAGCAACTCACCTGTGGCCGTCATCTCCTTTTGTTGGACGATCTTGTTTATCGCCGTCCTTCTTCTTATTTACTTATCCAACCATCCGCCCGAAGTTGAGGCCACCCGTGGCATGATTGAACTCGGCCCCGCCGTTTCTTTAAACAGTGCCCCTCTTTCCTCTTTTTCGGTCATCGACACGACCTTGATTCGGGTGGAAGACGACGGCGTGGCTTTTTTTGACACGATGGGAAAAGAACAGTCTTACGCGGCCTTTCCCTACCACAGCTCACGTCATTTTATGAGCCAGGACACCCTGTTTGTCACACCGGAGCAGGGCGGGGGCCTGATGCTTGTCACAGCGGACGGGATCAACCATGAAACGGGCATCCACGAGACCGTGTACGGCGCCGATTATCAGGAGGGCCTTGTGCTCTGTTTTGGCGCCTCCGCGCAAGGACAAATGATGGCCGGCCTTTTCGATGTCGAACGGGGGACTTATCTTTTTGTCATCAATTTTGATTCGCTTGAATGGCCCTTAGGGGCATCTTTTGTCCCGAATAACAATGCCTTTGACCTCCTCTTGCTTGATCTTTCGACGGGGAATCCCGTGACGAAAATACTGCGCTACGATTTGGAAGGGTCGCTCATTTTTGATCAAGCCTTTGGCGAGGATGAACTGTTCCCGATCATCGTGCCGTTAGGAAATGACGCGCTTTGCTTGTTGAACGAAGACACGATTCTTTTATTTATTCCCGAAACAAAAACAATCGACCGTGAAACAATCACGGGGAAACCAATCCGCTGGCAAGTATCGGGAGGGCGTCTGGTCATGCTTGTGGAACAGGAGGGGATATTGTCTCTTACGCTGTTCCAGCCAAAGGCCGATCCCGATGAATCCATGTTCTTGTCATTTGAAGCATTAAACGCCATCGAAGACTTTGCCATTGTGCGGGAAGGATCCCATTGGATCGCGGCTCAGAACCAAGAACTATGGCTCATTGACGCCCAAACAGGACAGATCTTAGCCCGGCAGTCGACAGACGATAAAGTCAAAAAGATCCTGCCGCTTGACAGCCATCACTGCTGGATCATGTTTGAAAAGGAAGCGCGTCTTCTGACGATACGGTGAGCGATATGCCCTATGACGAGCATTATTTTGATCTTCTGGTGATCGGCTTGGGCGCCTCGGGCGCCTCGGCGGCGATCGCGGCGCGAGAAGCCGGCTTTTTGGGGCGTATCGCGATCCTTGAAAAAGAAAAGCAACCCTTAAGAAAAGTTCTGGCCTCAGGAAACGGGCGCTGCAACCTCGTGAACACACAGCCTATTGAGGGCCATTACCACGGTACAGATCCGTCATTTGCATCCTCAGTGATCGGTCAAATGAGCGCGAAACAGCTCCTTTCTTGGTTTTTTACTCTGGGCCTTCACACCATGGAAGATCGTGAAGGGCGGGTGTACCCGCGCTCCTTTCAGGCAAGTTCGGTCGCCCTTATTTTGCAAGAACAATTAGAACGCCATGACGTTAAGATTTTTTATCCCATGGAGGTTGTGAGTATAGAAAAGGAAA
>DIRK01000064.1:12140-12440 GCA_002427535.1 Mageeibacillus sp. UBA5438
GCCGCGGCCCCCGACCTTGGCGGAAGTCTTTCGGGCTTAGATCTCTTGCAATCGATGGGGCATACACTAAGGCCCCCCATGCCTTCTCTTGTCCCTTTGAACTTGAATCCTCACCCGCTTATGAAATATGCCTCGGGTATCCGTTTTCGGGGGGAGGCGTCTTTTGTCGGACATGGGGGCGAAACCGCGAAGACAAAAGGTGAATTTCTCATCACCTCCTATGGCTTGTCGGGGATCGCCGCGATGGAGCTCGGCAGGATCGTCGGGCGTATCGAAGACCGTCCCGCGGGGCATATTTAC
>DIRK01000051.1:0-174 GCA_002427535.1 Mageeibacillus sp. UBA5438
GGTGTCCACCGTTTTACCGGGCGGGGGATTCAACTTGATATGCGTGGGGAAGGCGGCGCCTCCAAGTCCCACAAGTCCGGAATCGCGAACCGCCGAAAGAAAACTCTCCTTGTCAGTAATGACAGGAGGGGCGATGTCAGGTGACAGTGTCGATTCACCGTCTGACAGGATCGT
>DIRK01000051.1:418-2077 GCA_002427535.1 Mageeibacillus sp. UBA5438
GAAATACTTGCGTGGACGGGGACGCTCCAAGGGCCGAGCGGTTCGCCCA
Organism: Mageeibacillus sp. UBA5438; assembly: GCA_002427535.1. Taxonomy (GTDB): domain Bacteria; phylum Bacillota; class Clostridia; order Saccharofermentanales; family DTU023; genus UBA4923. The sequence goes on from DIRK01000051.1 coordinate 468, forward strand.
GCACCTGGCCGATGTCGACATGATCGCCTTTTTTGACGACCGCCTCACAGCCGGGGCCGACCTGCATGTCAAGCGGGATCGACACTTTTTGAAAGCCGTCGAGCCTCTTGATTTCCATATCGGTTGTGTTTTTGTTGTCCTTCGGATGGATAGAACGCGATAACCCCAAAAGGTTTATTCTCATGATGATGCTTCCTTATCTTTGATCGGAAATTTCTTCAAATATACTTCATCAGTGTATGACAACTGCCCTCCTGTTTCAATCTCGGGAATTAAGGCGACAAGTTCCGGGGCGTATCTATGATAAAATCATCGGGAAATACCCGAAAAGAGAAAAAGATGCAAGATACGAAACAACTCGACCTCCTGCGGGGTCGTATCCTTCCGACGCTCGTGAAGCTGGCGTTACCCATTATGGCGACTTCCTTTGTGGGCCTCGCCTACACTTTGACGGACATGTTTTGGGTGTCAACGCTCGGCGAACACGCGGTCGCGGGGGTGGGCACAGGCGGCATTTTATTTTGGCTGTCAGACAGTTTGTTCTCAGTTGCCCGTGTCGGCGGGCAGGTACTCGTAGGCCAATCGCTTGGCGCGAAAGAACCTGAAGCGGCAAGAAGTTGGGCCAGGAGCGCCTTAAGACTGGGCTATGCCATCGCGGTTGTTTTGACAATCATCTTTTTGTTTTTTCATGAGCAACTGACCGACATTTTTAACTTCAATGATCCGGCTACCATCGCGCGATCCAATACCTATCTATGGATCGTCGGACTTGCCATGATCCCACGCGTGGGCGGGCGCCTCTACAGTTCAATGCTGACCGCGTCCGGCAACAGTTTCACGCCTTTTGTGATCTTTGTGACAGGGCTCGTCATCAACATGGTACTTGACCCACTGTTCATCCTTGGCTTTCATATGGATGTCGCGGGAGCGGCCTTGGCCACCCTTTTGTCGGAGATGATTGCCTTCATCCTGATGCTTGTCGCCATTAGGCGTAATGACTTGTTCTCCGATTTGGGACTTGTCCGCGCGCCTTTGGAGCCAAAACGTTTAAAACCGATTGTTAAGTTAGGGGCGCCTGTGTCCGCGCAGTCAGCCTTTCACGCCATCGTGACCATTATCATCTCACGTCTCATCGTTCGCTTCGGTGACCTGGCGGTCGCCGCCCAACGCCTCGGATCCCAGATTGAGAGTATCTCCTGGATGACGGCGGATGGATTCGCGATCGCGGTCAATGCCTTCATGGCCCAAAACTTCGGCGCAAGAGAAGTGGGGCGGGTCAAACACGGCTACTGGTCCGGATTTTGGCTCGTCTCTGTTTTATGCGCAACGACGACCGCCATTTTGTTCTTCTTCGGCGGCCCGATTATGGCGCTGTTTTTCAAAGACCCCCTTGCCTTAGAATACGGCACGAATTATCTTCATGTGCTTTCCGCTTCCCAGCTCTTAATGGGCATTCAGCTTTTGACGACCTCCGCTTTTGCCGCGCTCGGACAGTCGCTTGTTCCCTCCATCGTCGTGACCACGCTCATGGTCTCGCGGATCCCGCTCGCGTCCTATTTGTCTTCAACCGCCTTGGGTGTGAACGGAATCTGGTGGTCCTTTTCGATCAC
>DIRK01000051.1:2322-12119 GCA_002427535.1 Mageeibacillus sp. UBA5438
CCTGAAGCGTCCCTGTGCTATGATTACTCGGCGTGCGAAGCGCCAGGGGAGGAATTAGAATGAAAGCCGCGCAAATTACGTTTATCATATTGGATATCCTGACGTGTATCGGTCTTATTGTGACCGTCATGCTGCAGGACAGCAAATCAAAGGGTCTGGGAGTTCTTTCGGGAGACTCGAGCAGCGGGATGGATACTTTTTACGGCAAGACAAAGGGCCGTACAAAAGAGGGAATCTTGAAAACGCTGACGACTATCTTTGCCATCGCTTTTGCCGTCTTCACCATTGTGCTTTATCTGTTGACGGGCCGCGGTGCCTAAACTTTTGAAGACTCGATATAGAAAAGAGCCTTCCGGCTCTTTTTTTATCTCGAATTTTAGATTTTAAACGGGGGCCAAGATCGATGCGGATCGCAGTATCATCGCTTGGATGCAAAACTAACCAATACGAAATGGACGCCTTGGCGGAGGATTTTAGAAGGCGTGGGCACGATGTCGTGAATGAAAATGACATCGCCGATGTGTATGTGTTAAACACCTGCACGGTCACAGCGGAAGCCGAACGAAAATCAAGGCAGTTATTACGGCGCTTCAGGCGCCAGAACGAGAAGGCCCTGGTGGTGGCCACGGGCTGCTATTCCGAACGCAGTGACCTGTCCTATTTAGCGGACATCGCGATCGGAACCACAGGGCGTGATAGGCTCCCCCAGATGATCTTGGCGATGATCGAAAAAAATCATGACAAAAGCTTTGACGCGATTCCGGTCACGCCCTCCTATGAGGAGTTGGGCGCTCCGGCTGTCCCTCTGGAAACCAGGGCCTTTTTGAAGATTCAAGACGGCTGCGACAACCGCTGTAGCTATTGCGCGATCTGCATCGCGCGAGGGCCCGCAAGAAGTCGCCCGCTTGACAATATCCTGCGTGAAGCCCTTGAATTGGCCTCCCTTGGATTTAAAGAACTTGTCCTAACCGGAACGAACATCAATGCCTACGGCCACGATTTTGAAGCAGACTCAAAAATTGAACTCATTCATGTAGTCGAAGCGCTCGATAACCTTCAAGGCATCGAAAGAATTCGCCTCGGTTCATTGGAATCACCGACCATTACGCCTCTTTTTTTAGACAGGCTATCTTCTTTGAATCATTTTTGCCCGTCTTTTCACCTGTCATTACAAAGCGGATCCGATCCAATTTTAAAGCGCATGGCGCGCCGCGACACCACCGAATCGTTTCGGAAAGCGGTTGCCCTTATCCGTGATTCTTTTCCCGACGCGGGGATTACCGCAGACCTCATCGTCGGCTTCCCGGGTGAAAGCGACGAGGACTTTCAAAATACACTGGCCTTTTGCGACGAAATCGCCTTTTTGCGCCTTCATGTATTTCGCTTTTCCGCGCGGCCCGGAACACGGGCGGCCACGATGCCCGAACAGGTGCCGGGAGATGTAGTACAGCTACGGTCTGAAATACTTCGAAAGAAAAGTGACGCGCTGTTCCAAAACGCGGTCCGTCGACACGTCGGCCAGGTATTGAATATCTTGGTTGAACAATACGATAAGGACGGATTCATTCTAGGTTATACACCTGAATATATCCATGTTAAAGCGAAGCCTGAAACGCCCGGAATGCCCATGCCCGCAAGGGGCGACATTATTCCCGTGAAAATCAAGGGACTTGATCAAGATTTCGCGACAGCCGTGCTTTTGTAAGCACCGGACGTGGTAAACTGGTCAAAGGAGGTGCCTATGGTCGAACAAGATACGAATCGTTTTGAAGTTGGAAGCGACAAACGCCTTGCCGCTCATCAGATTATGGCGGAAGTAATGCGGGCACTCGAGGAAAAAGGATACGATCCGATTAATCAGCTTGTCGGTTATTTTCTTTCCGGAGATCCCACTTACATTACCAGTCATCTTGGCGCGCGCGGTGTCATCCGTCGGATGGAGCGCGACGAACTGCTGGAAGTCGTCATCCGGGATTATATTGAACGCCTTTGATCGTATGCAGAGCAGAGTGCTTGGCATCGATTACGGTACGCGCAGAGTAGGGGTCGCGCTGAGCGATCCCTTGCGTCTGTTTGCGCACCGTCTCATGACGATCCAAAGAAAACAGGAGGATCTGGAGACGCTCATCTTGAAAATCAAAGAGCTTGTCGAACAATACCAAGTCGACACGATTGTTGTGGGGCTGCCCCATCGGACGGACGGTCGTGAATCTCTGATCAAGGATGAGGCGGTAGCTTTTGCGGAAAGTTTGAGGCATGCACTTGCTTGCCGTATAGAATTATTGGATGAGCGCTATACCTCGGTTATGGCCGAGCGCGTGCTCATTGAGACAAACAATAAGAAAAGACGTGACAAAGGTCTGGTCGATCAGATCGCCGCTGAAATCCTCTTGCAGGATTGGCTCGATCGCGAACATGGCGGCCTTACGGCACATCTTCTCTGATCATGTTATAATGCCTTCGTTCGCGGACGAATATTCGCGAAAAATAATGAATAACATCCCTAGGAGGATAAAAAATGTACGATTATCAACCCATGCATATGGCTGAAGATGAACACGATGACTGCTGCTGCTGTGAAGAAGGCGTCGACGAGCTCTTTGATGAGGACTCTTATGTCGTCTTGACCGATACGGAAACAGGCGAGGATTACTCCTTTATCATGGCAGATACCTTTTCTTATGAAGATGAAGAATACTGTGTGCTCGTCGACCCGCAAGAAGGCGACGAAGATGAGATGAGCCTGTTCTTCATGAAATTTGTCGTAGGCGATGACGGTGAAGAAGTGCTCGTCGGTTTAGAAGACGACGAAGACGACCGCGTCTACGAGGCCTATCAAGCGCTCCTTGAAGAAGTTGACGATGAGGAAGAATCTGAGTAAAGACAAACGCGAAACGCCTGAGCGCCCGCTGTCAAACAGAGGGCGCAGACAGCGCGGAGACAGTGTGCTCGCGATTTTGGTGGATGAAAGAAGCGGACGCGAATATTATGTGTCCGTGCTCGATATCTTTACCATCGAGGGGCAGACCTACTCCGTGATGTATAACTATGAGCCGGATGACGGTTCCAGGCGCGACCCTGAAATCGTCATCATGCGTTCTTGGAAGGACGACAGCGGAGAACAAGTATTTTCATCCATCACCAGCCGAAAAGAGCTTGACCGCGCGTTTGATTACTTTTTCGAACGCTATACGGAGTCCATCATCCGCTCATAATCGAACGGAGTCCTAGCTTTGAAAATAGAACACGAGAAAGACTTCAGGAAGACAGGAAGACGGATGAGTGTCCGGACCTTCCTCACACCGATTCTTTTCATGGTTCTGCATCACCTCGTCCTGAACCTGGCATCGGTCATTCTTATGTTTGCCCATTTGGCAAGCCATCCCGAATTAGGCCAAAGCTTGCTCCAAAACTCTATAGACAGCGAAACGCTGACCAAGATCCTTGTAGAAGGCAATATCATGACCTGGGCGTCCCTATCGGCCATGATTGTTCTTATCCCCCTTTACTTAGCCTATCTTTATTATTGGAAGAAGAAGGATCAATCCCTTCTTTTGACAGAACGCGCCCATGTGAAACAGTGGGGGAGCGCTCTGGCGATTATTTTAGGCGCCACGGGTCTGACGCAGCTTTGGATGGCCTTGCTTTCCTCCTTTGATCCCATGTCCTTTTTGGGTCACAAGTTTCAGGATTACCTTGACAAGGTGGCGCTCTTTGACGGGCGAACCGCCACCATTGCCCTAGAATTAGTTGTGACGGTATTTCTGGTTCCCATTGGGGAGGAACTGCTTTTTCGCGGCATCATCCAAGGAGAGCTGCGGCGCGCCTTTCGACCCTTTGTGTCCGTCATCGGGACCACACTCCTTTTTGCCTTATTCCATCTTGACCTGATCCAGGGCTCCTATGTCCTGATCGCGGGATTTGCGCTTTCTGCCGCTTATCATTTCACGCGGCAGATCTTCGTGCCGATCGCCATGCATATCCTATTTAACTTTGTGGGATCAGGATGGCTTTCAAGGTTAATCGGCGCCGATGAAACGACGGAGGTGGGGATCATCATCGGTCTATACGCCTTCATCCTGGTCGGGGCTTTCGGATACTATTACCTTTGGCGTGAACAAAAAAAGAAAGATACGGTGCAGGTATGAGGAGGGGGCAATTTCAGTTGTTTCCCCAGAGCCTCCGACGCCGTTATTTTTTAACCGCGGTTCTGGCTCTGCTTGTCACCGCCCTTGTGGCCTTTGTGATTGTGCTTCAGACCACAGGGCTTCGCGCGGGGCGACACGCGACACTCGTCCGCGTGAACGATGAGTCGGTCAACCAGCTCACGATCTCAGGCACAGGCTCGAACTTAGTCGGTTTACCCGGCACCAACCTTGTCGCCAACGGGTCCTTTTCCCCCCAGGTAGTGAACGGGCATTACTTTGCCTATGACGGCGGATCGAATTACTTCGACATCAAGATATCCGAAGCAAGATCCCTCTCCGTACTGTCAGAAGGTTACTACCAAGGGGCCGATTTCCGACTCTTCCGTGAGAGTTTGCAGGAAATGGCCTTAATCAACACGGGGCAGGTCACATCCTATGAGCTGGGCAAAATTCAAAGTAAACGCGAGGTGGATCTGTCCGACTTTTCGGAAGACGTGCGTTGGAACGCCTTTGCGGGTACGCCGGAAGGGACGGTGTTTTTGTGCGGCACCCAAGGCTCTGTGGCAAGAGTGCTGCCCGAGGGGATCACCGAGCCCATTCCTTTTCCGTTCAATGCCCATTTGACCGCGATCGCCGTCGGACCGACAGGTCTTGTCGCGGGGGATCTGAACGGGCGGCTTTACGCCTCTCCGGACGGTGAGCATTGGAATCTTGTGGGTCAGTCTCAAAGCGGAAGCAGTGTTCGCGCGGTCGAGTATATTGACCTTCCTGACTATGAAAACGGATTTTTCTTGGCGTCAGGTGGCGGGGGAGAATTGTTCTTCGGTCACCCCTCAGGATTTGAACCCCTGTCATTTCCCTTCGAGGATCAGATTACGGCGATTATCCAAAGCGGAGACGACTTGATTTACGCCTTAGGCGATCGTGGCAACGCCGCCTTTTCACGCAACGGAATCCAGTGGGAAATCGATGAAATTTTAACTTCGGAGCACGCATGGCTTTGTGGGGACACGGGCGGCGGGATTTCAATTTTCGCCGGTGAAGAGGGTCAATTGGCGATTCGTCCCGATAAGGGCCCTGTTAGAAAAATAGAGCAAGAAGCCTGGCTTGAAGCGCTTAGGGGTGATGTTTCTGACTTTCAGGCCGTTATGGTTATGTCGTCAGATAAACTTATCGTCATTACATCCACAGGGCAAATGCTGTTTTCACGTGACGGAGGGCATTCCTGGAGCCGGGAGAACCCTTTGGCGGAGATACGTATCAGTAGCCTCAAGTCATTTCCCACAGGCGACGTATTCTTGACTCGGCGTGACGGCAAGGTGATGCGGGCGGAGTTAACCGCAAGAATTGGTTTTTCACCCGAACTCACTTCGGAACAAGTGCTCCCGGGCGACCTGATGTCGATGACGCTTCGGGTCCCAAAAGGACTTGACTTATCTGAAAATCACGCATTGTTGCCGGAAACACCGCTATCGTCGGGTGAATGGGCCGTCTCGGGCGATTGCCGTGTACAGGCGACCCCGGATAAAGACGATGGCCATCCCGGCTTTGATTCGGGCGGCGCCTTAGCGCTTTCCTTCGATGCGGATGAGCGGTCGTCTGTGAAAAATGATCGACTTGTGTCGCTACGATCAGGCAGCCTGTCGCCTGTTGTCACAACCAATGCCATGCGCTCTTACTTGGATGTGCGAATGACGCAAAAGCTTGACCTTTCACGCCTCATCGAAGAAGATAAGCTGCCCTTTTACCGCTTAGAATTGGATGCCTATACGACGGGGGCGATCAACGGTCCCGTTGAGGTTTGGTTCTCGGGCTCCTTGCCTGTGACGGGTGCCTCATTGACGGTGCGTGAGGACGCCTGGCAGCATCGGCGGGTCAACATCTTATTGCCTCGCGGACTGAAAGTGGACGATGAACTCTGGATCAATATCGGCTTTTCCGGCTCAGGGACACTTCACCTGGACAATATTTGGTTCGGGCGAAACGGTGACGCGCCGGGGGCCTTGTCCTCTCTGTTAAATGAGGTGGAGCATTCGGTTTCTTCTGACGTGACACGTCTTGAAGCGGTGCCGATCGGTCGCGCGAGTTACGTCAAAGAAAGTTGGTGCCTGCCCGAGGGAACAGGGGATGCCAAAGGGGACGACCGCGTCATGCATAACCTGGGGGCGGCTCTTGCCTTTGTGGAGCGCCAGCAGGCCGTGCCCTGGCTTGTGATTGACATCAACGTGGGAACCGAGGAACTCCATCACCTGATTGAATACCTTGCGGGTTCGCCGCTTTCTGTATACGGGAAACTGCGTTCGCGTGACGGGGCGATCGGGCGCTGGACGGATAGTTTCAATTTGATTTACCTTGAGATTACAGACCGCGACAATATTTTGCCCAATGACGCTTCGAGAGCAAACTATGTTCATTGGATCATGGGACAGATCAAAAGCGCGCCTGACTTTTCCCTTGTGAAAAACAAGTTGTACTTTATTGACGCCATGCGTTACGACGACGGTCGCGCGCATACCTCGGCGGACTACCACGCGGGCGACTTTCACCCCGACGAACGGCCTGTCGACCGAAAAATACTGGAAAGCTTGTTGAATGAGTGGGAGAATCTTATCCCGCGGGGGCAGGGGAGTATGCTCGCCCCTGAACTTATCCGCTCGATTTCCTTTGACAAAATAGAAGAGTCCATCCGCTTGGTGGACGGGACAGCGAGTGTCTTGGGTGATCTGGGCGATCATTCGGCGCTGGCGCTTGTTGACATTGATCTGTCGGACGCAGAGTATTTAAACGGCAAACATGTGACGCAGCGTGTATTGGCGGTCACGGGCCAACTTTCAGGCAAAAGACTTTTAGAAGAGCCGAGTGTCATTCGCGAAGGTTTGGAGGAAGCGCCTCCCGAAGAGGGCGAGACGCCCGTTGAAGAATCCTCGGTGGTGTTCTATGCTTACGCTTCGCGCGACGCGACCACGGTCTACGCGCTCAACCTCGGTCAATCAGCGCGCGTGGTCTCCGTACAGGGCATTGACCAAAAAAGCGAAGCGCAGTATGAACTCTATGACCACCGCGGCACCATGATCAGTTCCGGCGTGTGGAAACGAAAGCGTGACGATTTTACCCTGCTGCCGGGCGGTGTCCTCGTGATTCGCCAGGTGTCGGAAGCACAAGATTAAAGGAGCTTAATAAATGGCTTGGTTAGATGTCCTAAAAAGTGTTCTATACGGCGTTGTGGAAGGGGTCACCGAGTGGCTCCCGATCAGCAGCACAGGGCACCTGCTCCTTTTGGAACGGCTGGTGCCTTTTAGAGCCGGCGGTGACGCGATATCAAATGCTCAGTTTTTCTCATTCTTTTTGGTGGTGGTCCAACTCGGCGCCGTGCTAGCGGTCGTCGTGACCTTTTGGTCAAAGCTTTGGCCGGTCCGCATGAAAGATTCATCGCTTGTGATCGATCAGGGGATTATCCGCCTGTGGGCCATGATTCTTGTTGCCTGTGTGCCCGCGGCTGTCATCGGGGTACTCTTTGACGACAAGATTGAGCAGCTGTTTTATAATCCCTGGACGGTCGCCATTATGCTGATTGTGATCGGCATCGCCTTTCTTGTGGTAGAGCGGGTGTTAAAAGACCGCCAAAAGCGCCCGAGTATCCGGAGCGTTGAACAGATTGACTGGCGGGCGGCGATTTTGATCGGGCTCTTCCAACTGATCGCGGCCATCTTGCCGGGGACTTCGCGTTCAGGCGCGACGATTTTAGGCGGACTCATGATCGGTATGACGCGTTCTGTGGCGGCCACCTTCACTTTTTATCTGGCGGTTCCCGTGATGGCGGGCGCAAGTCTTTTAAAATTGCTGAAGCTGGGCACGTCCTTTAACTTAATTCAATGGCTGTCCGTATTCGTAGGAATGGGGGCGGCTTATCTTGTATCCATCCTGGTCATTCGATTTTTATTGGCCTATATCCGAAAACACGATTTTCGCATTTTTGCCTTCTACCGCATTGCGCTCGGCATGGTGGTGATCGCGGCGGCGCTTTCGGGTTTGTTTTCGACTGTGAGGTAAAAGATGAAACAATATACAAGAGAAATGTTCCAAGAAGAAACACTAAAGCTCACAGCCTATGACAAGGAGAAGGCGGATAAGGTAAAGGAAGGCTTCGGCGTGTTCTTTGACTTGCCCTCTTCACTTGTGACACGGCTTTCAGGCTGGTCAAAAGATGATACGGTAAGGGTGACGCCGCGCGCTGTCTTTTCTTTTTCTTCCGACCACGGCATTGAAGAGGAGGGCGGTTTGACGGACGGCTTTTCGTTGACGACCGCCGACATGCTCCGCTCGCTTTCCAAGGGAACGTCAGAGCTTAATGTTTTAGGTCAAAAGACTGATACGCAGGTCATTCCGATTAATCTCGGTACTAAAGGGATTGAAGAGGCTTTGACGGGTGTGGTTCACGCGCCTGTGATGGCCTTTGGATCTTTAAACTTTGCCCATGAGGATGCCCTAACGGAAACGTCCATGATGACGGCGGTAAGATTAGGAATTGAGTTTTCGAGCGAGGCCGCCTCTCGTGGTTTCAGACTCCTCATGGCGGCCTGTAATTCCTCTTCGGTGGACCTTGCGGCTGTCTCGATCATTGCCGCTTTAACGGGACGCCAGGCGGAGGATCTCCTCGAAAGGGGTCCGGATATCGCGGATGGACTGTTCCAAAGACAGTTGGAAGTGATCGCGCAAGCTTTTGCGGCGCGCGCGCCTTATGAAGAGGACGCTTTCGATATTTTGAAAAAGTTCGGGGGTCCGGATCTTGCGGCCATGGTCGGATTTTATGCCGGGGCGGCCATTTACGGTGTGCCGATTCTTTTGGATGACCGGGCGAGCCTTGCGGCGGCGCTTCTTATACGACGGCTTTTGCCGGAGACGCGCGATCTCTTTTTTGCGTCTCATACACGCACGGACCCCGCAAGTGACAGAGTGCTTTTTGAGCTTGGGATCACGCCTGTTATTGAGGCGCCCATAAGGCAGGAGGCAGGTATCGGCGCCCTGTTCGCGCTCCCTGTTTTTGATCTTGCTACGGCTTTATTTGAAGCTTAAAAATAGAATCGATCGGCCGAGGTGAAATGATACGAACTTTGATTTGACAAATAGCAAAGGGCACTGATATCATTCACATTGTTGCGCGACTAGGAAGACGGCGGTATAGCTCAGTTGGCCAGAGCATTCGGTTCATACCCGAAGAGTCACAGGTTCAAATCCTGTTGCCGCCACCAAGATGGCCCGATGGTCAAGGGGTTAAGACATCGCCCTTTCACGGCGAAGACACGGGTTCGATTCCCGTTCGGGTCACCATCTTAAGGGACCTTAGCTCAGCAGGGAGAGCGCCTGCTTCACACGCAGGAGGTCGTCGGTTCAAGCCCGGCAGGTCCCACCAGGAGAGGCGCTTTTCGGTTGACAGTATAAAGCGCATTTGCTAAGATGGCAACGCGCCGACGGTCCTCCGACATAAGGCGCATGCCGCTGTCTTGCGGGATTAACTCAGTGGTAGAGTGTCACCTTGCCAAGGTGAAAGTCGCGAGTTCGAATCTCGTATCCCGCTCCATGTGAAGACCGGCCCTAGCCGGTCTTTTCTAACGGCACCATAGCCAAGTGGTAAGGCAGAGGTCTGCAAAA
>DIRK01000052.1 GCA_002427535.1 Mageeibacillus sp. UBA5438
TAATGATGTAGATCAAGTAGTGCGGAAGTTGAGATTGACGGACGAGGAACAGATTGTACCTATCGGCTATGATTACAAAAAAAAGAAGCCAAATGAGGTTATAAGTTTGTTGTTCGATGAATTAAGAAAAGAAGTTCGGTGAAGCTATCAGGTAAGCGTCGGATAAAAGGGTGCCGTTCATTCGGGTACCGTCAAGGGTCTTTCGCACATTTGTCTTACCTGGTAGTGTTCGGGGACCTCCCCCCATTGATTTTTCCGCGTCCTATTGACTTAATTTGAACTACTATATTTAGTATAGTAGTGGCAATAAACTAGCAGGTGCTCGAAAGGAGGTATGCCGTGAATATACAGTACAAAAAAGGTGTTCTTGAACTCTGCGTATTATCCTTATTGAAACAGCGAGATCACTACGGTTACGAGATTTCAGAATATCTGTCGCAGCACATTGACATCGCAGATGGTACGGTGTATCCCATCCTTCGCAAATTGAGACAGGAAGGCCTGCTTCTAAGTTATGTACAAGAAGAAAGCGGGGGGCCTCCCAGGAAATACTATTCCCTTACGTCGCTCGGGAGGGAAACCTATGAAAAGGATCGGGTTGAGTATCTGACATTCACCCGAACGGTCGAACGCTTGTTATCGGAGGATCACGGCCATGACGAAAAATGAGTACTTAGCTCAACTTTTAAAAGCACTGGAAAACAATGGCGTTTCCGATGCCGCTGACATCATAAGTGAATATGAGCAGCATTTCGTGTTCAAAATGGCAGATGGATACGCAGAAGAGGAAATCGTCGAAAAACTCGGTGACCCTGTCATGCTGGCCGGGCAATATGAGCGATCACTGGAACCCCAACCCACTCTCGTTAAACGCATTCTCACTGCGGTCGGATTATTCATTTTCGACATAGCCGCCATGATTTTGTTTATCCTTTTGGTGGCGTGGGATACGCTCGTCGTCGTATTCTCATTGGCGAGTCTCTTACTGTCGGCTTGTCTGTTCGGCCAACTGAACGTCAAGGCCTTGATTCCATCTATGCCCTATGCATGCGCGGTGACCCTCGGCGTGTCAGCTTTGGCAATGGCAGTGTTAGGGGGAGCCGCGGCCATTTTCTTTACCGCCTTTCTTCTGCAACTTGTGCGTTCATACCGCCGCTTCCATCATAATGCGATGGCATCATCGGCCGGCAAAGCCTCGCTCCCCCTCTTGACGATTTATCCGCAGTTCAAAGCGAAGGCAAGACGCCGCTTGCGAGCGGTCGTGCTGACCTTCCTGACGCTCTTTGCGGTGAGCTTGGTGCTTGCCATCATTCTTTGCATCCTATTGGCCGGCCATTTTGCTTTCTGGCATGAGTGGGGCTGGTTTACAACCGCGGGCAGGCCCTTTTAAGGATGGCCCAATGAAAACAGTGGTCATTACGGGAGCAACCTCGGGTATCGGGCTTGAAACATCGCGTATGTTAACCGATCTGGGGTATTGTGTCATCGGTGTGGGGCGCACGGACGATCGCTGTAAACGCGCAAAAGAAGACCTATTGGCGCACCATAAAAGCGCAAACATCGAGTTCTTTAGTGCGGATCTGATGCAACAAGAAGAAGTCACGCGGGTCGCAGATGAAATCGAAGCTCATCTTTCTTCGCATTATGACGGAAAACTCCACGCCTTAATTAATAATGCCGGGTGTGTCAGAAGCTGGTATATGACCACCCCCGAGGGTTGCGAACAACAATTCGCACTGAATTATCTGGCGGGATTTTTATTCACGGCACATCTCTTCCCCTGCTTATATCGTGCCAAGGGCCGCGTCATTATGACGGGAAGCGCGTCGCACAAGGGCATCAAGGTGCATTGGGACGACATTATGCTGCGGCGCGGCTATCATCCTCTGACCGCGTACAAACAGTCAAAACTGTGCAATATCTTGTTTGCCAAATCTTTCAATGAACGCTATGAGAATACGGGCGTCAGAGCATATGTGGTCGATCCGGGACTTGCACGAACCGATATCGGGAACAAAGACACGGGCACACTGGTCAACTTTGTATGGACACTTCGGAAAAAATTCGGTGTCGCGCCCCAAATCTCGGCTTTGACTTACACCTTCTTATGTGAACAAGAAGAAGCGCCCGAAGGCCTTTATTATTACCGCTCTCGGGAAAGTCGCTACAGCAAGCAGGTCACAAGCGGTAACGCCGAGCGCCTGTTCTCACTCAGCGAACGCTTGTGCGCCGTGCAGTTTGACCGAAAGATCGTTTTATGAATGTTATCATGACAGGCGCTTCGGGAGGGCTTGGGCGTGCACTTGCGGTCGAGTGCGCGCGGCGCGGTTACAAGATGATTCTCACGGACGTTGACGAGGAGGGACTGCGCTTAATCAAGCGCGGAATCGAACGGGAATTCGATGCCACGGTCATCACCCGAGTGTGCGATCTGACACAGGGCAAGAGTGTCGACCAGATGCTGGAATGGATGGAACAACAAGCGCTTTATGTGGACATGTTGCTAAACATAGCGGGCCTCGACTATGAAGGCGGTTTTATGGAACGCGACAGAGAGAAACTGGTCGAAATCGTGTCGCTCAATGATGCTGCCACAATGAGGATCACGCACGCCCTACTCGGGCGACGGCGCGCAGGTCGCCGTTTCTCCATCGTTTTTGTGTCCAGCCTAGCCTCGATGTTCCCCATGCCGCTCAAGGCCATCTATGCCGCATCAAAGCGTTTTTCTTGGATTTTGCCACATCCCTCGGCGAAGAATTGAAAGATCAAGACACCCATGTGTTGGTCCTTTGCCCCGGAGGTCTGGCGACGACCCGCGAGGCGATCGATGGCATCGCGGTGCAGGATTTTTGGGGTCAACTGACGACAAACCCACTGGAAATAGTGGCTCGTGAGACAATTCGTCGCGTAATGAAAGGTCAAGGATTGTACATCCCCGGGAGGATCAATCGTTGCCTCGTATGCTTGGGAAAGATCGTCCCCCGCCGCTATTTGGCGTCCTTTTTGCACCATCGATGGCAGCGTGCGCAAAATAAACGATGGGGTGTCGAAGATGCATTCGCCCCAAATATTTGAGAGATTCCTCAACGGCCTAAGTTCATACTCCTTGTATATTGATGTCCGTCAGGGTCGTGGCACCTTGGCGGCCTATTCTTTTATCTCCCGAAACCACGTGGGATAATGGAACCGTGCAGTTG
>DIRK01000063.1:0-1644 GCA_002427535.1 Mageeibacillus sp. UBA5438
GAAGTAGCCGGCAAGGCCGCAGAGTGCGCCCGATATGATCAGCGTGCGCATTTGGATCCAACCGGTACGCATGCCGGCATAGCGTGCAGTATTTAATGAGTCACCGATGACGGAGATCTCGTAACCGTGCTTGGTCTTGGTCAAATAGAAGTAAGCCATGATGGCCAGTGCCAAGGCAAAAATCCATCCGATATGCACGCCCAATACTTTCGGTAGGGGCAGGTTCGGCAGGAAGTCCTTGAAGTTAATGATTTTCGGATAGGTGCTTTTGGGACTTTGCCAGCTCTTTTGCGTCTGCAAAAAGATGATGTATTCAATGGCGATATAGTTCAGCATCAGGGTGAACAAGGTTTCATTCGTCCCCCACTTCGTTTTGAAAAATGCCGGTAAAAAGCCAAAGACTGCGCCGCCGAAAATAGCGGCTGTGATCATCATCAGTTGGAGCGGGACAAAACCCATTGTGCCGCCGGCGTGGACAGCGGCGATGACAACATGAGATGACAAAATCGCGCCTGCGAGGATCTGACCTTCACCGCCGATGTTCCAGAATTTCATCTTAAAGGCTAATGCGATGGCAATGCCGGAGATGAGAAGAGGGACGGCGAGGCGGAAGGTCTCCGCTGAGGATGTCTTCGTTCCAAAAGAACCGGTCGCCATGTTGACGTAAGCCGCTATGGGATTTTTTCCGATGACGACAAGCAAAAGTCCGCCGACGATGAGCGCCAGCAAGAAACCGATCACATAGACCATCACGCGATGGCGTGTGCTGACGGTGCCGCGCTTTGCGATGCGGACGAAGGGTTCTTGAATCGAACAAACGAGAAGATCAGAATCATCCGGAGGTGTAGGGCATTCGACACTGTCCTCTGGAGTCAAAAGATCCTTATTTACATCATTATCTGTCATACGGCAGAGGCTCCTTCTTTCTTTTCGACCTCATGACCGAGCATCATGAGACCGATGGCTTGTTTGGACGACCGTCTGGGATCAACGATTCCCATGACGCGCCCACCGCTCAATACGAGGAGGCGGTCGGAAATTTCCATGAGAACATCCAAGTCTTCCCCGATGAACATGACGGCGACGCCTTTTTCTTTTTGCTCATTCAAAAGTCGGTAGATGGCGTAAGATGAGTTGATATCGAGGCCTCGTACAGGATAAGCGACGATCAGAAGGCGCGGCGCGGAATGAATTTCTCGTCCGACCAACACCTTTTGAACGTTACCGCCTGAGAGTTTCCGAATGGGCGTAAAGACATCGGGTGTGACAATTTCAAGGTCTTCGACCAATTTCTCCGCCACCCTTTGCGGGGTTTTGCGATCGACAAAAAAGCTCTTATTCTGTCGGTAGCTTTTCAGCATGACGTTGTCCACCATATCAAGAGAGGGCACAAGACCCATCCCTAAACGGTCTTCGGGGACAAAGGCGAGTGCGACGCCTTTTTTACCAATTTCGTTCGGCGTTTTGCCGACAAGGTTTTCTTCTACCTGAAATCCATTCACAGTTCCCTGGTAGAGTACCGCACCGCCCGCCACAGGATACAGTCCCGCGATGGCTTCACAAAGTTCGCGCTGACCGCTTCCCGAAATGCCGGCGATCCCTAAAATCTCACCGCCGTAAGCTTCAAAGTTAACGTCTTCGAGT
>DIRK01000063.1:2045-4749 GCA_002427535.1 Mageeibacillus sp. UBA5438
CTTCATCGCGCGCATGATTTCAAATAGTTTTTCTGTTTCCTGAGGGGTCAATACGGCAGTCGGCTCGTCCAAGATAAGAATGTTCGCTCCGCGATAGAGTGCTTTGACGATTTCGACTGTTTGTTTCTCAGAGATCGACATGTCGTAGATTTTCTTATTCGGGTCGATCTGGAATCCGTATTTATCGGCGATCTCTTTGACGTGGCGCGCGAGCGCACGGCGGTTGATCGTGGTGGCGCCGGGTAGCCCCAATACAATATTCTCCGCGGCCGAGAACACTTCGACCAGCTTGTAATGCTGATGGACCATGCCGATATTGAGTGCGAACGCATCTTTGGGTTCACAGATGGCGACGGGAACGCCATTGATCCTGACTTCTCCCAGATCAGGGAAGTAGATCCCGGAAAGAACATTCATCAGCGTTGTCTTGCCGCTGCCGTTCTCTCCCAAGAGCGATAAGATCTCGCCCTTTCTGAGTTCGAGATGGACATCTTTCAACGCCTGTACGGTGCCGAAAGATTTGCAGATATGGGTCATCTCGACAATATTTTCAAAGACAGGTTGTTGCAGCTCCTGCATAACATTCCTCCGTCCGGTAAAAATTAAATTTAACCGAATATTTACAAATCGCCGCAATGCTAGCGTGTTACATTGCGGCGATTATGATTGAAGGGAGCGCGTCTTGCAACGCGCTCCCTATTGCGACTAATCGATGTGCCGTTATTCGCCGATAAATTCGATGCCTTCAAGGATATGCTCCCAGGCAGGAGATGATGCCGGTTCGATGTAGGTGTCACCGTCGGCGACGACCACTTCACCATCCGCGTTGACGAGCGGCCCCGTGAATACATCCCAGTCACCTGAGAGGATCTTCGCGCGCGCTTCTTCGATCGCTTCTGCGGTGCCGTCGGCGATGAGCGCTTCGTTCAATCTTGAGATATCAACCGCGCCCTCTTTCAGGCCTTCACCCCAGTCTTTGGGGATGGCTTTGCCTTCAACGTAGTTGGTGACGGCAAGCTCAAGGTAACGTGACCAGTCCCAAATGGCGGACGTCAGTGTCGCGTGCGGAGCCGCGTCGATCATGTCAGAGTTGTATCCGACGTGGTAAACACCTTCCGCTTCCGCGGCGGTTGCCGGGGCGGTTGAGTCACAGTGCTGTCCTAACACGTCACAGCCAAGCTCGATTAGGGATTTCGCAGCTTGGGCTTCCTTCTGTGGGTCGTTCCATGACCAGGTGTTCATGACTTTCATTTTGACGTCAGGGTTGACGCTCTTCGCGCCCAGGTAGAATCCTGTGAAGCCCTGGATACACTCAGCAAAGGGGAACGCGTTGACGTAACCGAGCTGGTTGTTTTCCGTTTTGAGGCCGGCGGCGATGCCGGAGAGGTAACGTGCCTGATAAATCTTGCCGAAGTAGTTGTGGGTATTCGGCATGTCACTCAACGCACACTGGTAGCCTGAGGCGTGGCAGAATTCAACGTCGGGGAATTCCGCGGCGACCGTCATGACATAGTCTTCAAATCCAAAGCTTGTCGCAAAGATGATGTGGCAGCCTTGCTCTACAAGTTCTCTCAACGCCGCTTCACATTCGGCGTCTTCAGGAGTGTTGAATTTGTTAATGATTTGATCATCACGAAGACCAAGTTCGCGTTGCATTTTTTCGGTTCCGAGGTTGTGGTTGTAGGTATATCCCATGTCACTCGGGTCAGTGATGTGAACAAAACCAAGCTTGATGTTGTCAAGTGTCACGCCGTCGCCCGCAGGTGGCGGTGCAGGGGCAGTTTCTGATTCGCCCGGATCTTGGGATTCAACCGGTGCCGGATCTGTTTTAGTTGGCTCATCTGGCTTTTTATCGCAGGCGACGATGCTCACCGCGAGCGCGATACAAAGCAGAAGAACGATCCACTTTTTGAATTGTTGCATAGCTTTCTCCTCCAAAAGGGTTATTATGTCGGTTATGATAGCACAATTTTGAACTAAGCAACAACTTTTTATGGGCAGAGTGTGAAGACCGAATCGCTTCCCTATGCTAAACTTGGATACAAAATGTAACCTATTTTAGGGAAAAATAAGAAGGAGATCGACTCATGCCCAAAACAAAATCAAACATTCCCCATCTTCTCGGATACACCTGCACACTGTGTCATAAGCATTATCCCTACGAGGAAGAAATGCTGACCTGCCCGGCTTGCGGGGAAACGGGAATTTTGGACATTGATTATGACTACGATGTCATCCGACGGCATTTTAGCCGCGAAACACTGAAATCCGACCACGATAACAGCATGTGGCGCTACAAGGCACTCTTTCCTTTGGAAGATCGCGAATACTCGAGCTTTTTGCGCGTCGGCTGGACGCCGCTATACCGTTCACTTCGCTTGGGCGATGAACTGGGTTTGAAGGCAATGTACTTAAAAGACGACGGCGTGAACCCCACGGCCTCGTTAAAAGATCGCGCGAGCGGTGTGGCTGTCGCCAAGGCACTTGAATTGGGTTATGACACGATTTCATGTTCATCTACGGGCAATGCGGCCTCCTCCTGTGCGGGGAACGCCGCGAGGGTTGGCCTGAACACAGTCATTTTCGTGCCTGAACGAGCCCCTCAGGGCAAACTGGCCCAGATGCTCATTTTCGGGGCGAAGGTGGTGTCGGTCATTGGTGATTACCGCGAGACCTTTAACCTGTCAAAGGCCGCGATTGCCAA
>DIRK01000037.1 GCA_002427535.1 Mageeibacillus sp. UBA5438
GCGAAGGTAAAGATGATGATGCGGTTTATGTTGATGCCCATCAGTTGCGCGGCGCCGGAGTCTTCACTGGTCGCGCGCATGGCTTTCCCCGTCTTGGTCGCGTGGATTAAAACCTGCAAGAAAGCCATCATGATGAAAGCAACGATGATGTTCAATAAGGTGTTGCTGACATTCATGTCGCCGATGCGGATGGCGGGGAGCTGAAACATTTTGGGCATCGATTTCTGGTTGGCTCCGAAAACAAGCTGCGCCAGGTTCTGTAGAAAAATGGACGCGCCGATGGCCGTGATTAAAAGCGCGATACGCGGCGCGCCGCTATTTAACAGGCGGCGGTAGGCGATCTGCTCAATCAGGACCCCCATGATGGCGCTGAATGAAATGGAAACGAGAACGGCCACCCAAAGCGGCTGTCCCGAACCTAAGGTCAGGAAAATCATGTAGCTTCCGACCATAATAATGTCGCCGTGAGCAAAGTTGATGAGCTTCACGACGCCATAGACCATGCTATATCCGAGCGCAATCAGCGCGTAGATGCTTCCGGCGCCCAGGCCGTTCAACATCTGTGTGATGAGGTACATGACAGTTCCCTTCCTCGAGCGAATATGTGCGAAAGAGAGGGCGGATGCCCTCTCTTTCGTGATTGTGTCATTTTGAGCTTAGAAGGAGTACACGCCTCGCATGACCTCCACACCGTCCACAAATTCAACGATGTAAGCTTCACGCGCAGGGTCTTGACCGCCTTGGTAAGCGATACTGCCTGACACGCCGTTGTACTCAAGGTTGCTCAGCGCTTCGACGATCTTGTCAGAGTCGACGCTGCCGGCGCTCTCAATCGCCGCGGCCATGATGTGCATGGCTTCATAACCGAGAATGGCGAACATGTTAAGGTATTCAGCTTCAGGATCGGAGTCGGCGTAGAACTCGGCGTACGCATCCATGACCCGTTGCAGTTCAGCGCCGGGCTCACGTAATGAGTACTGTGTGCAGTAGAACGCACCGTTCAAAGCACTGTAGTTGGATTCGTCGACTTGCTTCAAGAGGCCGTCCCAGCCGTCAGAGCCGAGGAATTTTGCCGTGATGCCGAGTTCACGAGCCTGTGTGAGGATCATGGCACCGTCACCGTAGTAACCGGGGACCATGACGACGTCAGGGTTACCGGCTTTGATTTTCGTCAGCTGGGCGTTGAAGTCAGTGGAACCGGGCTGGTAGCCTTCTTTGTCCGTCTGTGTCAGGCCGAGTTCAGAAGCAGCGTCCCAGAATGCATCCGCGACACCCTTGGAGTAGTCGTCACCGGTGTCGTAAAGCACGGCGACCGAGGAAGCACCCAATTTTTCTTTGGCATAGTTGGCCATCAAGACCCCCTGGTAGGGGTCGGTGAAGCAGGCGCGGAAAATATTTTTGCCCGCCTGTGTGATCGCGGCGCCTGTACCGGTCGGCGTGATCATGGGGATGCCGTCTTCAACAGCCTTTTGCGCGACAGCGATGGTGGGAACGGTTGTGATGTCACCGATCAGGGCGACGATGTTGTCCTCGTTGACAAGGCGGTCGTAGGCAATGGTCGCCGCCGTGGCGTCACCTTGTTCGTCGTAAGCAATGTACTTAATCTTTTTGCCAAGGATGCCCCCGGCCTTGTTAATCTCTTCCACGGCCAGTTTTGAGCCGTTATTTGAAGCAATGCCATACTGTGAGACATCGCCCGTTAACGGCGCCAGGCCGCCGATAATAATTTCGTCAGGAAGCTCTCCGCCATTTCCGCTGGGTGTTGAGGGCGCGGAAGGTTTGTCGGTGGGTCCGCACGCGGCGACTGCGAATAACATGACGGCCACGAGCAAGAGACTCATGAGTTTTTTCATTTTCGTTTCTCCTGTCCTGTAATTACGGTTGTTAATTTGATAAACCAATCGATTAAAAGAAAGGGTGCCAGTCAACCGTATTAATAAAAAATACTAAAGAGGAATAGTAAAGCTTGCAATGCGCTAGTTCGCCATTAAGCAGTCATTAAAACACCGGGTCTTTGTGGATATTTATTAATAATATAAGAAAATGTTCCCTATCTCTTCAATATGTTACGAATCGTGATGAAACGCTTATGAGGTATGTTAGATTATGGGGCGGTAATTTAATGTCTAATATTAAACACGAAGTGATGGCTCAAAGAATGAGCCGAGGATTTTTATGAGTAAAACGCAAGGGGAAAAATCACTTATCTCAAGATTTGCGAAATATTACAGGCCCTATCTGACGCTTTTTATCGCTGACCTGTTTTTCGCGGGCATTGAAGGCGCTGTAGGGCTCGCCTTCCCGTCCATTATCCGCTATCTGATCAATGACATCTTTACGATGCCTGAAAAGTCAATGATCATTCCCATCCTGACAAAGACGGCCTTGTTGATGTTTGCCCTGTACGTTGTAGAAGCCATTTCGCTTTACTTTGTTTCATCCTACGGACATATCCTGGGCGCTCGAATTGAGACAGATATGAGAAGAGATCTGTTCTCCCATATGGAAAAATTGTCATTTTCGTTCTTTGACACAACAAGCACCGGCAAAATGGTGTCACGTCTCATCACGGACTTAAATGACATCACCGAGCTTGCGCACCACGGACCTGAAAATTTGTTCATCTCTTTTTTCAAACTGATCGGATCATTCATTATTCTGGCGACCATTCATGTCCCCCTAACCTTGATCCTGATCTTCTTCACCGTAATCATGATTGTTGTGACCTTCGGCTATCGGGTCAAAATGCGAAGCGTGTTCATGGATAACCGCCGCAAGATCGCCGACGTCAATGCCATCGTCCAGGACAGCCTTTCGGGGATCCGTACGGTGCAGTCGTTCTCAAGCGAACATATTGAAATGGAGAAGTTCCATCACGGGAACGAAGCGTTCTACCATTCGAAAAAACGCATGTACTTTGTGATGGGGCGTTACTTCACACTGAACCGTTTTATGCAGGGCATGCTTTACCTTACAACCCTCATCGCTGGCGGCCTGTTTGTCGTCTACGGCACACTGAATCCGGCCGATGTCATCGCCTATATCCTGTACATCAACATGTTCTTAGATCCGATCCGGACCTTGATCATGTTTAATGAGCAATTCCAGCAGGGAATGACCGGTTTCAAGCGCATGATCCAGATCCTTGATACGGAGCCCGATATCGCGGATCGGGAGGGCGCGATGGAAGCGGGTGTTCTGTCCGGGCAGATTACCTTTGACAGCGTCTCATTCTCCTATGAAGAAGAAAAAATCCTGGATAATATGTCCTTCACCGTTGACGCGGGGAAAACAATCGCCTTGGTCGGACCCTCCGGCGTGGGAAAAACCACCATTTGTTCATTGATTCCGCGCTTTTATGACGTGACAGAAGGTCGCGTCATGATCGACGGCATCGACGTGCGCGACTTCACACTCGATTCTTTGCGCGACAACATCGCGGTCGTCCAACAAGAGGTGTATCTGTTTAACAGCTCCGTGCGTGACAACATCTGCTACGGCGACTGGGATGCCACCGATGATCAGGTGCGTGAGGCGGCAAGACGCGCGAACATTGACACCTTTATTGAATCGTTACCGGAAGGCTATGAGACGATGGTCGGTGAGCGCGGGGTACGGTTCTCCGGCGGCGAGCGCCAGCGCATCTCCATCGCGCGCGCTTTCTTAAGGAACCCACCCATCCTGATTCTCGACGAGGCGACAAGCTCCCTTGACAACATCAGTGAGCGCGCGATCCAAGCAGCACTCGATGACCTGTCCCGCGATCGCACCACCCTGGTCATCGCGCACCGTCTGTCGACGATCCGAAATGCCGATGAAATTCTGGTGCTGTCAGAAGAAGGCATCGCGGAGCGCGGCACACACGAGGAGTTGCTTGAAAAGGGAGGCGAATACGCTTTCCTTTACCGTAGCCAATTTGAGGAATAAAAGGCTTCTTAAACAAGTTGTTTGGGATGAGAGCCGCGGCAAAAAACCGCGGCTTTTTCACGCATAATTATAAAAGACGCTCGCGCCAATTATGATATGATGGTGCATAAGAAATAACCCTTTACAGTCAAGTCCAGAATGTTGGTGTAAATTCCCTTTCCCTGTAGAGGGGTCTTAGTCCTCTTACCTCCCCGGCCTAGGCCGGGCGAACATTTGTTCCTTTACGCTTCATCCCCAATAACTTCTCAGCTTCCCTTTCACGTTTCCAATCGTGGTAGTCAGCCATGTCATGGTATTTCTTGCCCACCGCCCACTGCTCGTGGTGCTCCAATAAAAGGGC
>DIRK01000046.1:0-8931 GCA_002427535.1 Mageeibacillus sp. UBA5438
ATGAATACATCCGCGACACCGCGACGTTAGCGCGAGATGCGGGACTTCTCACGGTCGTCGTGACAAACGGCCAGATTGAGGAAGAGCCTTTACGAGAACTATTGCCGCTTATCTCGGCTTGGAATATTGATTTGAAATCCTTTAGTGAGGACGCCTATAAAAAACTCGGAGGGCGCCTTGAGGTGACCTTGCGAACCATCGAGCTCGCATCGGCCACAGCCCATGTGGAGATCACGACGCTTGTCGTACCGGGGCTCTCGGACGATGAGACCATGATACGTGAAGAAGCAGCTTTTCTGGCCGCCATCGATCCCGCGATGCCCCTTCACCTGTCGCGCTACTTTCCCTGCTACGAATACCACGCGCCCGCGACCGCTATCCAGACGATGTACCGCCTGCAAGCGGTCGCCAAAGAATCTTTGGAGCGCGTCGTCTTAGGCAATATCCACTAGCGTTCTTTCAACGGTCTGTCTTCAAAAATAGTAAGGGCCTCCTCGACAATCTTGGCGAGCTTTATATCGTGGTTCGGGTCAAAGGGGATGGTCAGATCAAAGTCTTCCTTCAGGTCATCGACTTCCCTAGGCAAATCAAGCGACACCTTGAACCGCATGGGGGCGATTTTTAACGCCTCAAGGTAGAGTTGGTCATCCGCGGCGGCGTAGACCGAGGCGGCATGGCTCATCAGGTTGCGGAGGATGGCGTCGTAATACTGATCATCGTACGCCTTCAATTCCATCAGGGGCTCCACCCATTTCGCCCGATCTTTCTTTGTTAAATGGGGACCTGTTTCCATGTCAACCAAAGTATAGACGGTGCTCATGGAAGAAGAAGCGGCCAATTCCGCCATGTAAAACTTTTTATTCTGCCGCAGTAACGCTCGGTAATCGTCGTTTGTAACAATCATGGGCATCGGTAAGATGCGCTCCTTTGTGGTTCCATCCGAAAAGAGAAGTGTTATATAAGTGTCCGAATACCATATGCGGTAAGGGCCAAACCCGTCCTCGTAGGTGGCCGTGTAACGCTTTCCGAGATAATCTTTTAACTGTTCCAGGCTCTCTAGGGTCCTCGGGTATGAAAGCCCGGGATTATCGGGGGCGACGGTTGTCTCATAAAGATTGAACATGAGCGCCGTGTCTTTTTCATTGTCGAGTTCGAAAATAAAAGGCTTGTTCGAAGCGGTCGTCAAAAATGCCCCATACGTATTGCTGTATCGGATGCCGACTTTTTCAACCGAGACATCCTCGGGCGTCTTGCTTGTGAAACCAAAGGCACCTGTCATCACGATGAGAAGCCAAATAATAAGGGGAACGGCGGTGGTCAATGCCGGCAGTATGAAGGCGCGCCAAAGGATCCGCCCCTTTCCTCGGATGATGTTGAAGAGCCAGAGCGATAGGAGAAAACCTAAGACCAGACCGATCAGGAAAGGGACGGGGGAGACCGATTTTAAGGGCCTGTCGTTCGCCGCCGTTTGTAAACGAAGCAGATGCGCGGCGTAGCCGCCAAGAAGCGAGATCGCCATGATGCCCATCCATTCTGTCAGGCGGAAGGGCCCGTTCGTCGGGTAATCGCCGCGGGTCACCCCGGCCTGCCGATGTTTAAACAGCCAGTGCGCGACAAGAAAGAGCAACGCCACCATGAGAAGGGTCACCCAGAAATAGTTTGAAGGTTCACTTATGGCCGTGGACAAGGGTGAAAAAAGTTGCAAGAGGATGAACACGCCCGTTGAATGCGCGGCTTGTTCTAGGGGGTTGATAAACCCGGGCAGGAAGCGGCTTGTCGCGTCGCTGTAAAGGAAGATCATGAGGGGCCAAAAAACATTGATCAAGATGAACATGTTGATCGCCGTCGATGATTTGCCGGTCAACAGGTAGGAGACTTCAAGTAGCAAAAAGAAGTAGATAAACTGGGGGAGAAAGCCTAACAATTCGCCCCAGAAGGCGAGCGCCCCTGTAGAGGACGGCGCGATAATCAGACGGATCACCGTGTTGAGACCCATGATCGCCAAAGTTGGGCCGAGAAGATAGGTTAAAGCCCCGAGGTTGAGCGAGAAGAAGAGGCGGCTTCTGGAGACGGGCAAGGCGAAATAATAGTCACAGCGCTTTAAATGATGGATGAAACTGAAAAAATGCTGCGCAATGACAAAACTCATGCCGTAAAGCACAAAGCTAAAAGACGAGACGCCAAAGAATAGTCCGATGCCACGTGAAGGTAAGAGCGGCAGTGTCGTCACGATGAACAAGTAAATCAAAGGTACAAGCCACAGCGCGATCGGGCGGCGCCATACGAGAGAGGAGATGCGGTGATTCATTTTTTCATGCTGCGAAGTCATCGAAGAATCCCCTTTCATTTAATAAGCCCGCGGGATGAACAGTCGCGCAAGCCCCGCGATGACGATAAAAAACACAATCCCCAAAAGACATAAAGGGAGTTCTTTTCGAAAAAATTCTTTTCGGATGGGCTTGCCCATCACGACAGAAGACAACCATTGGCCGAGCACGAGACCGATGAAATACCCGATATAGAAGGCGGGAGAACGTAAGGGCGAGAGGTAGGCAACGTTCGGGTCAAAGAGCAAAAAGATGAACTGCCCTAAACTTAAGCCCGAAAACATCGAAAACAGAGGCTGAAGCCAGGGGTACCAGGAGAGCTGGCCATTTCGTACCGCCGCGTATTCGGCCGGTCTTTTTCGAAAACAAAGCCAAGCCGATACCGTCCAAAAAATAATCATGGCAACCGTCTGCAGGACGCTATGAGGCCATACGATCGCGCTGAAAAAGCGAGATGCCGGAGCCAAAAACCAAATAAGATCTGAGGGCGTGTCATGCAAGCGCTCGGTAAGGTTCAGGATTTGGAGGACGGAGACGATCCATGTGCCCTGAATGGCGAGATTCAACAGAATGGCGTCAAAAAGTGTGCCTGAGAGGCTGAACAGGACAAGGCTGAATCCCGTCAATTCAAGGGTTGAGAGGAAGAGGCTTAAATAAAGAGGCAGGTAGGCCGCAAAATCGTGCCCAAAGCCCCAATAGGAGAGGATCACGCCCGTGAGAAGGGCGTTCACAAAGAACACGATGAAAAGTTCTGAAAAGTGGGCCAACGTTCTGCCCCAAAACTGCGTGTCTCGGCTGAAGGGCAAGCTCTCTTCACGGTCGATCACATTTCGCCGGTACAGATAGTTGAAATGGGTGCCCCCTAAAAAATACACGAAGACGGCGGATAAAAGTCCCAAGATGGCGTGCAACGGCAACAGCACCCCATTCAAGTGTGGGCCATAGTCCGCGGAGCTAAAAGGGTTGGGGGCGGTGTTCGCAAGATAGTTGTCTTTCCCGATAATTAAAAGTGCGATGGGCATCACCAGCAAAAAGAGAAATAGAAACAGCGAAACAAGATAGCGTGTGCGTGCCACCGCATGTTTATACGCCCATCCCAGCTTAGGAAGTGGTCTTGTTGTTTTTTCCATTTTGGACCGTCCTTCCTTATCTTAAAAGTTCGCTTATGGCGTAGGATTTCAAACTGAGTTCATAGATAAACACTTCCTCCAATGAGAGGGGGAGGATGTCAAGCAGGAGAGGGTTTAAACGTTCGATTTTTTCACGGATCTCCTCTTCGGATCCTCGAGCCAATACCTCAATCACGGAGCCTTTTGTTTTGAATTGAAGGAGCTCGACCCCCGTTTCTTCGAGCGTTGCTTCCTTTACGGGTTCCGTAAAGGCCGCCTGCACCTTGACGATGCTCAGGCGGAGTTTATCGAGTTCTTCAACGAACAGGAGACCGCCTTCATGGAGGAGGCCGACGTGGTCACAAAAATCCTCCAACTCCCGTAGATTCTGTGAGGCAATAAGCACCGTCATCTGCCGATCCACCACCTGACGCGCGAGGACGCGCTTCAAGTTTTGGCGCATGACAGGATCAAGGCCGTCGAAGGCTTCATCCATGAGGAGGAGTTTTGGATTCGAGGCCACCGCCAAGAGTACCGCCGCCTGCCGCCTCATGCCGCGCGACATGCGATCTAAGCGGTCTTCTTCCCCAAGAGGGAAGATCAGGAGCAACTCTTGGTAAAGATCCTGATCCCAGTCGAGGTAGATGGCGCGATGAAGGCTCGACATTTTTTTCAAGTTGTCAAAGTGAAAATAGGGGTCGTCGGAGACAAACTGGATCTGCTGTTTGGCCGAAATGTTTTCATAAATCGTCTGACCCCGGTACAGCATGTCGCCTGAGGTGGGGCGGTAGACGCCCGCGGCGATCCGTAAAAAGGTCGATTTGCCGGCGCCGTTCGAACCGATCAAGCCGAAAATGGATGCCCCGCTAATCTGACAGGACACCCCGTCAAGCGCCTTAACAGGACCAAAGTGCTTATGGAGCCCCTGTGCTTTGAGGACCACATCCTCCCAAGCAAGTTCAGTATTGTTCGTCATATTCATATCCGCCTTCTCATTTTTCATCCAGGCATTCATCGAGCCACGCGTGCATCGTTTCTTTAGAAATGCCCTTGGTCCAAGCGACCTGACGCGCCTGATTAAAATTGCGCAAGATCTCTTCCTTTTCGGTCGCAAGTCCGTCTTTTTGATCGGACAAAAAATTGCCCTTTCCCGTCACGGAGTAGATCAGACCTTCCTGTTCGAGTTCACGGTAGGCTTTTTGGACGGTGTTGGGGTTAATTCCAAGTTCTGTTGCCAGCTGCCGGACAGGGGGGAGCTGTTCGTGTGCCTTGATGATGCCGAGTGCGGCCATCCGATGGAAGGACCGCTTCAATTGTTGGTAGAGCGGGACCCCGCTTTGTAGGTTGATCTCGGGATAGACCATCGTGCTCCCTCCGTTAGTGTTATGTGTGTACTATATCGCATAGTACAGTCTATTTGTCAAGTCGCAAAAAATAGCCATTGTTTTTCGGTATGATGATCCTGTGAATACATCAGTCAATCAGATCTTAGATGCTTTGCGCCATGAGTCCATCGCGCCGTCGCGCGTGACCATTGCTTGGAGGCAAGAAGAGGGCCAATACGGATACGTTTTGGGAGAAGGGGAGCCCGAAATGCTTAGTTTTTGCAAATTGAAAGCGCAAAACTTGCTTTTTGCGGATATTTTTGCCGCCCGCCCCGACATTCGTGTGGTCATCCGTTCAAGCCCAAGCTATGTGGAGGCGGCCTCATCGATCCGAAACTTGCGCTCCTTTCGGCCCCCCATTGACGACGCGGCCCAAATTATCGGGACACGCATTGTGCTGGCCAAAGAAGATCAGTCAGGGAGAATTATAAGGGCTTTAAAAAAGGGCAATGCCTGTATTGTCAAAGATGAAGCCTACGCGCTTTCGGTGGGTGCATCCCCTGAGCGCGCCATCGCCGCGACATTGGTGCTTGAAAAATCCTGCCTGGCCCTTGTCGAAGGCACGCTTTTAGGGGGCATGAAACCGGTGAACCCCCTGATCGCCTGGCTCTATTCTTTTGTTTACAAAAAATTTTATGGCAGCCACGATGAAGAAGTCGTGTCGCAGACAAAGGAAGACCTGGGGCGCGATATCTCGGAAGAGGAGATGGAAAAACGTGAGGCGGTCATACGGACGGGGCAAACCCTTATTGAGGAAAACCTTGTCCAAGGCACCTGGGGGAATGTGTCGATCCGTCTGGACGATCGCTACATGTTGGTGACCCCTTCAGGCCTTTCTTACCATCGGCTCTCCCCCTATGACATTGTCCGCTTTGACATGGATTCTCACGCGTATGAGGGGAAAATCAAGCCCTCGTCGGAGTCCCGCATGCACGCCGCGATTTACAAGCGCTACCCCGATGTGAACGCCGTGATCCACTCACACGCGATCTACTCGAGTGTGTTTGCCGCCTGCAAAAAGCCCATCCCTGTCATCCATGAAGATGACCGGGCACTTTTGGGCGATCGGACGGGTTACGCGAAGGGTAAGCTGTCGGGGACAATGGCCCTCGTGAAATCAGTGGTTAAAGGTCTTTCGGGCAACGAAGGCCGTACTTGCATTATTGGAAGCCACGGACTTGTAGCGGCCGGTGTTTCACCCGATGAAGCGCTTCAAAAATGCCGTGCCATGGAGCGCTCCGCCAGGCGCTATCTTGGGATGCAGGCGTCAGAATTGAGAGGTTAAACATGAAAGAACTCGGATTTGGACTTATGCGCTTGCCGCTTTTAGATGAGGACGACAAGGCCTCAATTGACATTGAGCGTCTATGTAACATGGTCGATACTTTTCTGACTTCAGGTTGCCGACATTTTGACACGGCTTACAATTACCACGGGGAGATGAGTGAGGCGGCTTTTAAAGAAGCCGTCGCGAAGCGCTATCCCCGCGACCGCTTTACCGTGACCGATAAGATGCCCATGTTTCAGGTGGAAGAAGAAGCGGAATTGGAACAGATCTTCAACGAACAGTTGGAGCGCTGCGGAGTCGACTACTTTGACTATTATTGGCTTCATTCATTGAATGAGAAAAGCATTGAAAAAAGCCACCGTTTTTCGGCCTTTGAGTTCATCGATAAGAAAAAACAAAACGGAAAAATTCGCCACACAGGTTTTTCTTTCCATGACACCGCCGAGGTGCTGGATAAAACCTTGGCGCTTCACCCGGAGCTTGACTATGTCCAGCTTCAGATCAATTACCTCGATTGGGAGGACGATGAGATCCAGTCGCGCGCCTGCTATGAGACAGCGGTCAAGCACGGTAAGCGCATCATGGTGATGGAGCCTGTTAAAGGCGGATCGTTGGCTGTTTTACCGCCCAAAGCAGAGGAAATATTTCGCGCCTACCATCCGGAATCGTCCGCGGCTTCATGGGCGATCCGTTACGCCGCCTCCTTAGAAAATGTCGACCATGTCCTAAGCGGGATGAGCGATGAAGTACAGCTTTTAGATAACATCAAGACGATGACCGACTTTAAACCCCTGACAGATGAAGAGCGCGAAGTGATTAACCAAGCGCTTATGACGATCAGGGACAGCCGCGCGATCGACTGCACGCGCTGTTATTACTGTGTGCCAGGCTGCCCTGTGAATATTGTCATCCCCGATTATTTCACCGCCTATAATGACTACCGGCTCTTCGGGGAAATGATGCGTTTTTCCTCGTTTAACAAGGTCAAAAATCTGATGTCGAAATACGGAAAACCCTCCGAATGCATCGCCTGCGGTGCCTGTGAGGAGATCTGCCCTCAGCATCTGCCGATTATTGATTTGCTTGAACAGATTGCCGGGGAGATGGAGGCGGAAGTTTCATGAACCAAGAGGCAGTGGTTCTAAAAGCGATCGATGAACAGCGCCTAAAAAAAAATCGCCTCATCGTCGCCATTGACGGACGCGCTGCTTCGGGGAAGACAACTTTGGCAAAATCAATTGCCGACAAAAGAGATGCCTCAGTCATTCACATGGACCATTTTTTCCCCCAGGCGCACCAGCGCACGAAGGAACGCCTGGATAGGCCCGGCGGCAATCTCGATGTCGAGCGTTTTTTAGAAGAAGTCGTCCCCTTCATGAAAGAACATCGTGCCTTCTCCTACCGCCCCTTTGACTGCCAAAAAATGGCCATGAGAGAACTCATTCATGTTGAAAAAAGTGATCTCATAATTGTGGAGGGCGCCTACGCCTGTCATCCGGTTTTATGGGATCTCTATGATTTTCGTATTTTTTTATCCATTGACCCCAAAGAACAAAGAAGACGGATTATGGCCAGAAATAAAGAAGCGTCAGACCTATTTTTTGAAAAATGGATTCCTAAAGAAGAGCAGTACATCAAGGAATATGCTTTGCTTCTGCACTGTGATCTTGTGATCGAATAAAAAAAGAGCTGTCCTTCGCATTTTAAAATGTGATGGACAGCGCCTTTATGAAATCTAACTAAAGTTTTACCTAACAGCCGCGATACTCTCGAATGAGCGCTCCGAGCGTTTCCTTCGCGTCCCCTAAAAGAAGCGCGATATGATCTTCGTGACCCTCCTCGTAGAGGGGGTTGTCGACACCGGCATAGCCGGGGAGTTTATCGAAGTTGCAGAGGATGACATGTTTCGCGTCCTCAACATCCAGGATGGGCATGCCGTAAATGGGTGTCCCCTCCGCGGTGTTGGCGGCCGGATTGATGACATCGTTGGCCCCGATGATGATCGCGACATCCGTGTCCTTGAATTCAGGATTGATGTCTTGCATTTCATAGAGTTTGTCGTAGGGCACGTCCACCTCGGCCAGTAACACGTTCATATGACCGGGCATGCGGCCTGCCACGGGATGGATGGCAAACTTTACTTCTTTACCCTGCTGTTCAAGTTCCATCATGAGCGACTTGACCGTCGACTGCGCCTGGGAGAGCGCCATGCCGTAACCCGGCACGATGATGACGCGCGCAGCATCTGCGAGCCACTGGCCACCCTTTTGCTCAGGGGACGCTGTGGCCCCATGAACCGTGGGCTGCACCTTGCAGGTGCGGAAGGCCTTGGTGATCGCGTCAAGGGTTTCTTTCGCGTCACCCAGCATGAGGGCGATGCGATCTGTGCGCCCCTCTTCGTACAGGGGGTTGTCAACGCCGGCGTAGCCCGGGAGCTTATCGAAGTTGCAGATGATCACATGCTTTGCGTCCTCCACATCCAGGATGGGCATGCCGTAAATCGGCGTCCCCTCCGCGGTGTTGGCGGCCGGATTGATGACATCATTCGCGCCGATGATGATCGCAACATCGGTGTTTTTGAACTCGGGGTTAACCTCATCCATCTCTTTTAGTTTGTCGTAGGGAATATCGACTTCCGCCAGAAGCACATTCATATGGCCCGGCATACGTCCCGCCACGGGGTGGATGGCAAAAGACACTTCCTTGCCTTCCTGTTCAAGTTCAGTCATGAGCTGTTTCACCGCTGACTGCGCCTGAGACAGCGCCATGCCGTAGCCCGGCACAATGATGACGCGCTCTGCGTCGCGCAGCCAGGTGCCCGA
>DIRK01000046.1:9193-12251 GCA_002427535.1 Mageeibacillus sp. UBA5438
GTAGGAGCTCATGATCGCGCCCAGGGTCTCTTTTGCGTCACCCAGCATGAGCGCGATATGCTCACGCCCTTCCTCATAAAGAGGATTATCGACACCGGCGTAACCGGGCTGTGTGTCGTAGTTGCACAGGATGAGGCTTTTTGCGTCTTCAACATCAAGGATGGGCATGCCGTAGATCGGTGTGCCTTCTGCCGTATTCGCGGCCGGGTTCACAACGTCGTTGGCGCCGATTACAATGACGACATCAGCGTCTTTGAAATCCTCATTGATGTCCTGCATCTCGTACAGTTTGTCGTAGGGGATGTCAACTTCCGCCAGAAGCACATTCATATGGCCCGGCATGCGCCCCGCGACAGGGTGGATGGCAAACTTGACATCTTTCCCGTCCGCTTCGAGCTCTGTCATGAGCTGCTTCACAGAGGATTGTGCCTGAGACAGTGCCATGCCGTAGCCCGGCACAATGATGACGCGCTCAGCGTCGCGCAACCAGCAGCCACAGCTCATTTCGGGTGACTGGACGCTCTCGACCGCGGTTTCTTCTACCCCTTTTGTTCCTTTGTCTTTTGTTTTCGGTTTACCCTGAGCCGATGTTTTGCCCAAGAGAATGTCAAAGAGCTTGCGGTTCATCGCGCGGCACATGATCTGGGTCAAAAGCAAGCCCGAGGCTCCGACGACACCGCCGACAGCGACCAACAGCGGATCCGCAATTGCCATACCGGCAATGGCGCCCGCGACCCCCGAAAGGGAGTTCAAAAGTGAAATAGTGATCGGCATGTCGGCGCCGCCCACGCGGATGGCGAAGATAATGCCAAAAGCGCACGACAAAAGCGCCGAGAGCAAAATGAACACCGTTTTCAAGATGGGGACCATTAAAATGTTGGGGACGGCTAAGAGGACGACGGTCACAAGCGACAGGATCAGGGACAGCGCCGTCCAAAGCGGATGGCCCTTCAATACGATCGGGCGCTGCGGGAGAACCTTATGGAGCTTGCCTGCGGCAACAAGACTGCCTGTCAAGGTCAGTGATCCGACAAAGATCGCAAGCCCCGCCGTGATGAGCGAAAAGCTTGTCTCAAAGGGATCCGCGGCGATTAAGGTCAGGATACCCGCGAGCATGGACGCGCCACCGCCCAATCCGTTTAACAGCCCCACCATCTGAGGCATCTGGATCATCTTGACCCGCATGGCCGCCGTAATGCCAATGGCAAGACCCACAAGCATGGCGATCCACAGTTCAATGACGGTGAAAATATTGAAGTACCAAAGGGTCAGCACAATGGCCAGTAGCATGCTGATCGCGCCTAAAAGGTTTCCTTTGACTGAGGTTTCCACCTTACTCATCATGGCGATGCCGATGAGTACGGCGACCGTCAGAACGCCGGCCGCGATGTAATAGATCAGGTTCTCAGTGACGCTTGGCTGAGCGGCAAGGAAGAGCCATAATTTCATGATTCATTCCCTCCGTTCTTCGGTTTACTGCTGTGGAACATACGTAGCATGCGGTCGGTGACGCCAAAACCGCTGACGATGTTAATCATGGCCAGTACAATCGCGATAAATCCGAGTACCTTGCTGCCCCAATGAGCAGCCATGGCCGTCGCGGAGAGGCAGCCGAGCACGGTGACGCCTGAAAAAGCGTTCATGCCGGACATGAGCGGGGTGTGCAAGAGGCTGGGCACGCGGTTGATGATCTTGTAGCCGACAAGCGTCGCGACTACAAACACCGCTATCAAGATGCCCTGTGTTGTTGTCATAGCTTTTCTCCTTAGTAAATGATGCAATCTGCCTGGGGCAGAAAAATGCCGCACCTGTAGGTGCGGCATTACGAGCCGGGGATATTAGTGACCAAGTGCGGCAAAAGCCTCCAACGCACCTTGGTGGACCACTTTTCCATTGTGAGTCGTCAGGGCGCTCTGGATGATCTCATCATCCATGTCGAGGTAGATTTTGTCGTCCTTGATAAGGTATTTCAAAAGATTGTACACGTTTTGAGCGAACATCCAAGTCGAGCTTGTCGGGAGGAGTCCCGGGATATTCTTGATGCCCACGAGCGTCACATGGTGTTTCACTTCAATCGTGCCCGGAGGAGTAATTTCGCAGTTACCGCCCTGGTCAATCGAGATGTCCACGATGGCCGAACCCGGTTTCATGCTCTTCACCATCTCCTCGGTGATGAGGGTCGGGGCGAGTTTTCCGGGAACAAGTGCCGACAGGAAAATGATGTCCATATTTTTGACGTGTTCCGCGAGCAGCTGGCGCTCTTCTTCGAGGCGTTTCTCCGTTAAGGCGAGCGCGTAGCCGCCCTCTCCGATGGCTTCTTCTGAAGGGATGCCCAGTTCAATAACCTTCGCGCCAAGCGACATGGCCTGTTCGGCTGCCGCGGGGCGAATATCGGCCGCGTGGACGATTGCGCCAAGGCGTTTGGCCGTGGCGATCGCCTGGAGTCCGCCGACACCCGCGCCGATGACGAGGACATTGATCGGCTTGATCATGCCGACAGCGGTAAAAATCTGCGGGGCAAAGTGCGGCAGTTCATTGGCCGCAATCAGCATGCCCTTGTAGCCTGCACATGTGCTCATGGACGTCAGAGCATCCATCACCTGCGCGCGTGTAATACGCGGGATACCGTCGAGTGTAATACTCGTGACGCCCTGCGCGGCAAGACGCTTGACCATCTCGTGGTTCACCGGCGCCGCCGGGTGAATGAAGGTGATGAGGGTCTGTCCCTCATGCATCATATCGACTTCGTGCTTGTCCTTTTTCTCGTTGAAAAGGGGTTCTTTCACCTTAAGAATGACGTCCGCGCGCTTGAAAATGTCACACACGTCGTCAACAATGCTTGCTCCTGCGGCCACGTAATCAGGATCGTGGTAGAAGGCGCCCTCTCCGGCGTCTTTTTCGACCAGGACGGTCAACCCGTCCTTGACCATTTTTTCGACTGTTTCAGGCGACGCGGCAACGCGACGCTCCCCCGGCATAATTTCTTTCGGGACACCGATGATCATTTCTACACCTCCGTTGTTGGTTATGGGTATTTACTGCCTGTATGGTAACAGCT
>DIRK01000046.1:12447-16291 GCA_002427535.1 Mageeibacillus sp. UBA5438
CACCACTTTATAGGACACTATCCTTTATTCACAGGATGAAGGGTCGATTCATTTTGACGTCATCATCCTGTTCCATGGTATTATTTTCGGTAAGGAAGACCGCCTTTCCATCCAATGGAAGGTTTGTCATTACGCGGGAGGTGTTGCGCTTATGACCCATTATCCGGAAACCCTTTTAAATGATTGGCTCGAAGACTCGGGCACATGGTTTCTTGACCCGGAAAAAGAAGCCCGGGGACGGATGACCCAGTTGCTTTATCCGTATAAGTCGATCTTTTCGCCGATCAGGGTGAATAATCTCACGATAAAAAACAGACTCATCATGGGGCCCATGGGCAATATTTCGCTGGCGGAGGAGACGGGGCGGCCCAACCGCTCCATGATCGCCTATTTCGAGGAGCGGGCGAAAGGAGGGGTCGGTCTTATAACCTCAGGGCTTGTGCCGATTTCTTTTGGCATCGATCATTCCTTGACCGAGCCGGGGAAGCTCAGCTATTTTCCTAAGATTTTAGGAAGCCGCACGCATTACGCCGGCTGGCGCGATGTCGCGCATGTCGTCCACGCCGCGGGCGCGCATTTTTTCATCCAGCTGACGGCCGGTCTCGGTCGCGTGGGAAATCCCCAATGCCTTGTGACGCAGTACAAATTCCCCGTATCCGCCTCATTGAACCCCAACTACTATCTGCCGGGCGTGCCCTGTTTGCCGCTTTCGGGAAGGAAGTTGCGAAAAATGGTGAAAAACTTCGGCCAGGCGGCGGCGGACTCGAAAACCGCCACCATTGACGGTGTCTATTTGCACGGGCATGAAGGATATCTGTTGGAGCAGATGACAAACCGTGCGTTCAATCGCAGAAAGCTCGGACGTTATGCCAATTGGCAGACCTTCGGCCTCGATGTCGTCCGCGAGATTCGAAAGCGCACCGGTCCTGACTACCCGATCATGTACCGTATTGATCTGTCGCTTGCCTTGAACGCGGTTTACGGCGAGCGCATGGACACGGTGAAGTCATTGAAGAAATTTAAAAATGAACGCCGGATTGAAGAGACCCTCGACTACATGAAAAATCTGGTCAAAGCGGGCGTCGACATCTTTGACGTCGACCTGGGTTGCTACGACAACTGGTGGCTGCCTCACCCGCCGACTACCATGAAGCCCGGGTTGTTTTTAGATGTCGCGAAACAGGTCAAAGATTACTTCCGGGAAGAAAATATTTTGTCGAACAAAGGACTGCCCGTCCCCGTCGTCGGGGTCGGGAAGTTGGGATACCCTGATTTAGCCGAAAAAGCATTGGCCGAAGAGATGTGTGACATGGTCATGCTCGCCCGTCCGCTTTTGGCGGATCCTGAGTGGCCGAAAAAGGCCTATGCCGGACGTGTCGCGGAAATCAGGCCCTGCATCGGATGCCAGGAGGCCTGTATCAATGAGTTTGTCGAGGGCGGCCACCCTATGTGCGCCGTGAATCCGAGAACTTCTTTTGAAGCCACCCTTCCGGCACAACCACCGAAGGCGGAGATTTCGAAAAAAGTGGCGGTCGTGGGAGCCGGCCCTGCCGGTTTCGAATGTGCCATGGCGGCCTTATCGCGCGGTCACGAAGTCCATCTTTTCGATCTTTTTGAGAATGTCGGAGGCATGGTACGCCTGGCGGCCCTCCCGGGCTTTAAGCGGGACGTCAAGAATTACCTGGAATGGATGGAGCGGATGGTGGCAAAAGAATCACGCGACAATCCACGTTTCAAAACGTCTTTTGGGACCGAGGCGACCCTTCAGCTTTTGGCCGACGCGCATTATGACAGCATCGTCTGCGCGACCGGTTCAAACGAAACCGTACCTCCCATCGATGGCATCGAACAAGCGGTGTTGGCAAGGGATCTGTTGGGAGACCTTACGCTGCTTGAAGGCAAAGACAAGGTCGTTGTCACAGGTGGAGGCCTGGTCGGCTGTGAGGTCGCCTTGATGCTTGCCGCAGAATACGAACTGGAGGTCACCGTCCTTGAAATGCTCCCCCACATGATGGATGGCATCTGCACGGCCAACCGCAGCCATTTGATCCACGAGATGGAAAAGTATGGGGTAAAGCTTATGAACTGCAGTACCCTAAAGGCGATCGAAGACGGCTTTGCGGTGGTCGACACGAATCGTTCTTCGACGGTTCCCGATCCTTACAACACCTGGGCGCCGATCCTGCCGGAAAACATCCCCAATCCGCTTGCCAAAGCGATTAAGCTTGAGATGGAAACGGTGGAGATCCTCACGGATCTTGTGGTCTTAGCGACGGGGAATAAGCCCGATAACGCCTTCTACCATTTGCTTATTGAATCCTACGTGGCCCCTGAGGTCCACCTTATCGGGGACGCCTGTTCAAGCGGCATGATCACAGAGGCCGTGCGCGCGGGTTACAGGACAGGGATCTCACTTTGATGAAACAAGAAAAACTAAAACGTCCCTTGTCCGTTCTGTTAGTGGGCTGCGGTCGCGCCTCAAAGGATCACGTGCGGGCGATCGCCTATTTTGAAAAACGTGGTCTTTTGTCGCTCGATGGTTTAGTGGACCGCGATGAGCGGGCGATCCAAAAGCTTATCGAAAAACGAGGGCGACGACCCATGCCCCTTGTTTCAGATAACTTAGATAAGATTCTGTCCCAAAAATCGTTTGACCTCACCGTCATCGCTACACCGCCTAAAACCCACGCGAATATCGGTATGAAGGCCATCCGTTCGGGATCGCATCTGGTGGTTGAAAAACCTTTGACGCTTGACTTGGAGGAAGCCAAGTCGCTTTTGCAAGCAGGCGAGGAAGAGAAAAAAGCCATTGCCATAGGATTTAAATACCGCTACATCCCCGGCGTTTTGGAGTTGAAGAACCTGATCCAAAGCGGCACGCTGGGCAACATCGTGTACGGGACGGTCGTGACACGCTGGGGTCACGATCAGGCGTACTACGACCAGGCGGGGTGGTTTGGCACATGGGAGGCGGAGGGCGGCGCCCTATTGAATCAGAGTGTCCACGCGCTTGACCTCATGGCCTGGCTGATGGAGGCAAAGCCTGTGGGAGCTACCGCGGTCTTGGCGCGCCAATGTCATGCGATGGAGGCGGCTGACTTTGTCTCGGGCACCCTTCATTTGGAAGGCAACCGCTACCTGCTCTTAGAAGGCACGACGAATACAGACCCCGATCACCATGAGGCCTCATTCTTCTTGCGCTGTGAAAAGGGGACGGTGCGCGCGTCATTTTCAAGCGGGAAAAAACAACTTGAGATCGTGACCGACGAGGGTCAAAAATTGGGCGGTCAATTGATGTGGGGTGCCATTAAAGAGCGTGTAAGGCGTGAGGGAATAAGCGTCCTCAGACAGATCGGCAACCCCTACACCTTCCTTTACAGGGATATGATCGATGTGATTTTAAAGGGGGGAGCACCCATCGCGCCGGGGGAGGCCGGTTTGGATTCTCTGTTACAAGCCTTCCTTATACTTCAGGCAGGAAAGGAACGACGGACGGTTCCCTACCCGCCTGAAGATTTTCATTTAAGCGGTATGAAAGGTTTTTTTGACTAAGGTTTACTCTTCGTCTAAAAGTGGCCTTGCAAGTTTCACGATGCTTGAGGCCCCGAGTCGCGTCGCGCCCAGGGCCATCATTTTCTCCGCGTCTTCGAGCGTCCGGATGCCACCGGAGGCCTTGATGCCGACTTTGGGTCCGACATGTGCTCGGAATAGACGAATATCCGCTTCAGTCGCGCCG
This sequence comes from Mageeibacillus sp. UBA5438, assembly GCA_002427535.1. Taxonomy (GTDB): domain Bacteria; phylum Bacillota; class Clostridia; order Saccharofermentanales; family DTU023; genus UBA4923. Next base: position 16,184 of record DIRK01000046.1, read on the forward strand.
CAAGAGGAAAAGCCCGTCGATGTCTTAATAAAATCGGCCTCCGCGCTTGTTACGATTTGGCAGAGGTGAATTTTTTCCTGATCCGTCAATTCGGAGGTCTCAACGATG
>DIRK01000046.1:16625-16784 GCA_002427535.1 Mageeibacillus sp. UBA5438
TCTGTTTCAAAGAGTTTAGCGCCTGTGGTGCTGTAGCCGTTGGGGAATCCCACGACGGTGCACACGGGGATTTTCCCTTCCGCGTATTCGACGGCTTCAAAGACGAATGACGGTGGGATACAGATAGAGGCACACCCAAAATCGGCGGCCTCATCGATC
>DIRK01000055.1 GCA_002427535.1 Mageeibacillus sp. UBA5438
CCGGGCGCCGTCTGTGAAAAACCCCTTAGCGCCTCAATAATCGCGGGGAACTCAAGCGTCGTTTTCGTCTTGTCTGAGATCATTTTTTTTCTTGCCGACACCGGCCTGCCTTGTCACATAGTTGACCGTCGCGATGAAGGAACATAGAATTGCGGGGAGAAAGATCGCCTGCCTCACCCATCCGGGCTCGGCCTTGCCAAAGAACATAATCACCGTGGCCACGACAAACAGAAAGGTAGACACCTTCCCGTACTTATCCGCGTAGACCACGACATTTCGCTTGGTTAAAAGAAGCGCGCTTCCAAACAGCATGAAGGATTCGCGCACCACATAGTAAAGTGGCACCCAGATGGGGGTCAATCCTACCGAAAACAGCATGAAGGCCGTGACCACCTGAAACACCTTGTCGACGAAGGGGTCGAACAACTTGCCGAATTCCGTCATTAGGTTGAAGCGACGCGCGATGAAACCATCTAAGAAGTCGGTCGCCCAAATGAGCAAAAACAATGAAAAAGTGGCCATCCGATTCTCAGGCCAGCGGGAAATCATGACGGCCAGAGGCGCGATGGCACACAGACGGATCAATGTCAGTGTGTTCGGGATATTTAAAATAAAGCGAAAATACTTGTCGTTTTCGCTATATTTTTCAGGTGATTTATCCTCATGCCCCATAGCTTTCTCCTGCCTTTCGCCTCGTGGCTACCCGTCTATTGTCTCATATAATCGATTCGTTTGACGCCCTATAGATAACCGAAATTCTCATCGCCGAAAGCCGCCATCAGGAGTCCTGCTGTTTCTTCATTCCAGTCGACAGAAGGGATGTCCTCTTCCATACAGATACCCTTTTGCTCATCAAACAGGCGCACGGGGAACGATCCGCCAAAATACGACAGGGCCGCCAAAAGGCGTGTCTTGAAATCCGGATCAGCATCGTGAGGGATGCGGATCACCAGGGCCCGGGGTGGCGGCACCGGCGCTTCGCGCCCGTTATCGCGACGCTTCTCGGGTTCTTTTTTACCATTCTCCCGAGGGGATGGCTGCTTTTTTTCTGATTTTCGGCTTTTGTATTTATTAAATTCAACAGGCAAGGCGCGCAGTTCCTCATGCAAGGGCGCGATGACATTCGCTAGGAGCTTAGGCTCTTCTTCCTTCATATCCAGCGTGCCGCCGATGATAAGGGCGCTGTAATCGTCCAACAGATGATGGTACTCCGTGTAGGATCTCGGAAACACCACCACTTCATAACTGCCCTCGTCATCCTCAAGGGTTAAAAAGGCCATGCGCTCATTCTTCTTGGTGAAGGTGTCGCGCCGGGCGACCACGAGCCCCGCCATCACGAGGCGATCCCGGTCTTTAAACTCCGAGCGCAGTTCGATACCTTCCTGCTCTTCGTCGTCGTCCTTCGTGCGCAGTTCACTGCTTTTCACAAGCTTCAAGGCCTCGATTGCCTCGCGGTATGTGTTCAAGGGGTGCCCCGTGATGTAAAGGCCCGTCATCTCTTTTTCCATGGCCATGCGCTCCACCATCGGGAAGTCGGGCACATTGGGGTAACTCGGCTCATCGTTCTGCGCGAGATCAATGTCCTCATTTAAGTCAATGAAGGAAATCTGCCCTTCCATGACTCCTTTTCGGGCGCTGGTGACACTGTCGCAAAAACTGTCTATGACCGCCACCATCTTGGAGCGCGTCACGCCGAACAAATCACAGGCCGAGGAGCGGATCAGGCTCTCAATCATCTTGCGGTTGAAGGAGAGGTCGCACATCCTTCTCAAGAAATTGCCGTAGCTTGTGAAGGGGCCTTCTTTTTCGCGCGCCGCAACCAATGAAGCGATAGCCTCCTTGCCTACATTTTTCACCGCGCCTAATCCGAACCGGATCGCCTGACCCTCCGGGTGAAAGCGCGGGCCGCTCTTGTTGATGTCAGGCGGCAGGATCGGCACCCCCATCGTCTCGGCCACGCGCACATAGCGCCCCGCTTTGTCGAGGTTACCCAAATGCGAATTCAAAATAGCCGCCATGTATTCGACGGGGTAATAGTATTTGCACCAGGCGGTGTAGTAGGCGACCGCCGCGTAGGAGGCCGCGTGCGCCTTGTTAAAGGCATAGCCCGCAAAGGCATAGATGTCGTTAAATAATTTGTCGGCGACCTTTCGCGGCACGCCGTTCGCGATCGCGCCCTTGACTTCCGCGCCCTTCTCATCGGCACCGCCCTCAATAAACAGCTTGCGGTAGCTTTGCAAAAGCTCCTCATTTTTCTTGCCCATGGCGCGGCGGACGTTGTCGGCCTGCGCCAGCGAGAATCCGGCCAGATCACGCACGATGCGGATAACCTGCTCCTGGTACACGATGACGCCGTAGGTCACCTTTAAAATGGGTTCCAGCATAGGGGTGTCGTAGCGAATCTTCTTCGCGTCGTGACGCGCCGCCACATAGCGCGGAATCTGGTCCATCGGGCCGGGTCTGAAAAGCGACACACCGGCGATGATATCTTCAAAGGACTCGGGCTGCAGATCTCTTAGGAAGGTCGTCATCCCGCCGCCCTCCAACTGAAACACGCCCTCCGTATCCCCGCGGCTGATCATCTCGAACACCTTCGGGTCGTCGTAGGTCATGCGGGCAAAGTCAATCGCTGTCCCTGTTTTTTCCTCAACGAGTTGTGAGGTTTCCTGCAGTACGGTTAAGGTGCGAAGTCCCAGAAAGTCAAACTTCAACAGCCCGACGTCTTCAATGTCGTCTTTTGTGAACTGGACGACAATCGACTCATCGTTGCGCGACAGAGGCGCGATTTCGCAGACCGGTTTACCCGCGATGATGACGCCCGCCGCGTGGGTGGAGGCATGGCGCGGCATGCCCTCAAAGCGTTTGGCCAAATCGATGACGCGTCGCGTCACATCGTCTTCCTCGTACAGCTTTTTAAGATCGGGATTCATCTCGAGCGCGAGATCGATGGTCATCTTTAATTGTTCGGGCACCATCTTGGCGATCCGATCGGTGTCGGCGTAGGACACGTCGAGCGCCCTTCCGACATCGCGGATGACGGCGCGCGCCGCAAGCGTCCCGAAGGTGATGACCTGGCAGACCTGGTCGACGCCGTATTTCCGCGTCACGTAGTCGATGACTTCGCCCCTTCGCTCATAGCAAAAATCGATGTCAAAGTCAGGCATGCTGACCCGCTCTTTGTTCAAGAAGCGCTCAAATAGCAGTTCGTATTTTAACGGATCGATGTCCGTGATAAACAGCGTGTAAGCCGCAAGTGACGCCGCGCCCGAGCCTCTTCCCGGCCCCACCATGATGTCGTGGTCGTGGGCAAAGCGGATAAAATCCCAGACGATAAGATAATAGTCCGTGTAACCCATGCTGTTGATGACCGACAGTTCATAGTCGAGGCGCTCACTGTAGGCCTCAAAGGAGATGCCGGTCTCCCGCTGAACCATGCGTTTGTCGAGGCCTTCGTAGCAGAGGCGGCGGAGCATCTCCTCCGCGGTCTCCCCTTCTTCGGTCTCAAAATGCGGTAATGAAATCGCACCTCTTTTTAAATCCACCTGACAGCGTTTTGCGATACGCTCCGTATTCAGGAGCGCCTCCGGAAAGGCCGCAAAGAGCGTCTCCATCTCGTCCGGAGAACGCACATACAAGGTATCCGTGTTCATCTGCATGCGGTCGGGGGAGTTCATGGTCTTCCCCGTCTGCATGCACAAAAGCACCTCATGGGCAAAGGCGTCGTCTTGGTTTAAATAGTGGCAGTCATTGGTGGCGACAAGCGGAATCCCCGTCATCTCACTGATCTCTATGAGCCCCTTATTCACGATGGCCTGTTCGGCCATGCCGTTTTCCTGCAGCTCTAAATAGTAATAGTTCTCCCCGAAAATCTCCTGGTAAAGAAGCGCGGTTTGTTTGGCTTCTTCCATCTCCCCCTGCATGATGAGCCGCGGGACCTCGCCGGAAAGGCAGGCCGAAAGCGCGATGAGCCCCTCGCTGTGTTGGCGCAATAACTCCCTATCCACGCGCGGGCGGTAATAAAAGCCGTCGACAAAGCCCGCCGACACCAGTTTCACCAGATTATGGTAGCCTTCGTCGTTTTCAGCCAGAAGAATCAGGTGATGGGGATCGCGGTCAGGCGCGCCTTCTTTATCCTTGTGGTTTCTTGGCGCCACATACACTTCACAGCCGATGACCGGGTGAATCCCGTTTTTCTTCATGGTGCGGTAAAAATCGAGCACGCCGTACAAGGCCCCGTGGTCCGTGATCGCGCAGGCGTCCATGCCGAGCTCTTTTAAGCGGGCGGGCAGTTCATGAATCCTGTTCGCCCCGTCAAGCAGGCTGTATTCGGTATGCAGATGCAGATGCGTAAATGCCATGATTTGATTTTCTAGGGTCCCAAAAGGGTATTCACACGCGCCAGGACGATTGTTTCATATGCTTGTTGCCTCGCTTCGCAAATCGCCCGGTCCTTCCCGTAGCAGCCAAAATACACCTTGATCTTCGGCTCTGTGCCCGAGGGTCTGACGCACATGAAGTCAAGGCCCGAGAGCTGGTAAAGCAGCACATTGCTTTCGGGGTAATCAAGTTCGGTGACTTCTTGGGTCGCGAGGACTTGCTTTTGACCGGTCAAAAAGTCCGACAGGGTTAGAATGCCAAGTGACTCGAAGCCACTGAAAGGATCGTCACGCAGGATGCGCATGACTTCAGCGATCTTTTCAAGCCCCGTCTTCCCCTCCCGGATGATCGAGATGGTATTTTCGGCCTTGTGGCCATACTGCTCGTAGAAATGTTCGAGGCGGTCGACCAAGGTTTCGCCTTGTGAGGCGGATACGGCCGCCATCTCCGCGATGAGCAGGCAGCTGACCACCGCGTCCTTGTCGCGTACATTCTTCCCCGCCAAATAGCCGAAGCTCTCCTCGTAACCGAACTGGAAGTGGCCGCCGGCCAGGTCGCCGTGTTTGTGAATCTCCGCCGCGATGTGTTTGAAGCCTGTAAGTGACAAATAGAGATCGGTGCCGTAGTGCTCCGAGATGGCGCGCGTTAAACGAGAAGAGACCACCGTCGACACACAGAAGGATCCGGGCGGTAATTCATCGCGTCTGGCCCGTTCGCCCAGGATGTAGTCCATGAGTAACAAGCCGATTTCATTGCCTGACAAAAGGGCAAATTCGTCGTCCTTCGTGCGAATGGCCACCCCGGTGCGGTCGGCGTCGGGGTCGGTGGCAAGCACCAGGTCGGCGCCTGTCTCCTTCGCTTTTGCAATGGCCAATGTTAGAGTTTCGGGTAACTCGGGGTTCGGCGTCGGGATGGTGGGGAAGTTTCCGTCGGGCAACTCCTGCTCAGGCACCACTTCGACATGGGTAAACCCATGTTTTTTCAAGATGCGGCGCACCGGCTTGTTGCCCGTGCCGTTAAAAGGTGAATACACGATGGGCATCGCGTGCTCTTGGCGCACGATGTCCCCGTTTAAGGTTAAGGCCAACAGGGACTCGTCGTAGGCTTCGTCGAGTTCTTTACCCATGAAGCTGAACAGTTCGGACTGCATCGCCTCCTCGAAGGACAGCGTCTGTTCCAATACGCCGGTTAAGTCGGTGACCTCGCCCATCTTTAAAGCGACCCGGTCGGCGTCCTCCGGTCCCAGCTGGGCGCCGTCGTCGCCGTAGGCCTTAAAGCCGTTATATTGTTTCGGGTTGTGGCTGGCGGTCAGCATGATGCCCCCGATGCAGTCGTAGCGCCTGAGCGCGAAGGAGAGCATGGGGACGGGGCGGAGTTCGTCTGAAAAACGTACGCGGATGCCGTTGGTAATAAAGACGGAGGCCGCAAGCTCCGCAAACTCGCGCGAGCGGTTGCGGGAGTCGTAGGAGATGGCGATGCCTTTTGTCACGGCGTCCTCTCCACGATTTTTCAGGTGGAGCGCAAATCCCTGTGCCGCGCGAGCCACCGTATAGCGGTTCATCCGGTTCGTTCCGGCCCCCATAATGCCGCGAAGGCCCGCTGTACCAAACTGCAATTCCTGGTAGAAACGATCTTCTATTTCAGACGCGTCATCCGCGATCAAGACGAGCTCCGATAGCGTTGAAGCGTCGAGTTTCGGGTTATTTATCCAGCTTTCATAGGCCATTTGGGCGTGTGTTTTAGCCATGGTGAACTCCTTACTAACTTGAGAAATAATTATCTCAAGTTTAGCACAGGAAGGAAAATGAAGGACTTATCCGTGGAGGTGTCCGCGGATCAAAATAAGCTGGTCTCGGAGGAGTGCCGCAAGCTCAAAGTCGAGCCTTCGGGCGGCCGAATTCATCTCTTTTTCGATTAATTTCGCCTGTTTTTGAAGCTCCGCGTAGGAGAGGCGCGACAGCTCTTTGTCGTAGCGCTCAATGTCGTCGACGGTCTCCAGAGCTTCGTCGGCTACGAGCTCAAAGCTCGTGTCGATGAGATCGCGGATATCCTTTTTAATCGTGGTCGGCGTGATGCCGTGCGCTTCGTTGTACGCGGTTTGAATCTCACGACGGCGATTGGTCTCGCGGATGGCTCGCTCCATGGAGGCGGTGATCTCATCCGCGTAGAGGATGACGCGTCCGTTCACATTTCGGGCGGCCCGCCCGATAATCTGGACCAATGAGGTGGTGGAGCGCAAGAAGCCTTCTTTGTCGGCGTCTAAGATCGCGATGAAGGAGACCTCCGGCAAATCGAGGCCCTCTCGTAGTAAGTTGATGCCGACCAATACGTCGAATTCGCCTTTTCGAAGTTTTCTCAAAATCTCGAGGCGTTCCACCGTCGCGATGTCGGAGTGCAGGTATTCGACCCTTAGGTTTTCTTCTTTGAAAAAGTCCGCCAAATCTTCCGCCATGCGCTTGGTTAAGGTTAATACAAGAGTGCGTTCTCCACGCTCCGTGGTTTCCCGGATGCCGGCCATGAGATCCTCAATCTGGTTCTCCACGGGTCGCACAAAGATAAGGGGGTCCACCAGCCCTGTCGGTCGGATGATCTGTTCGACGACCTGGGAGGATTGTTCGAGTTCATAGGCGGCCGGTGTCGCAGAGACATAGATGGTTTGACCTGCGCGTTCTTTGAATTCGTCAAAGCTTAAAGGACGGTTGTCAAAGGCCGAGGGTAAACGGAAGCCGTAGTCAACCAGCGGCTCTTTGCGTGAGCGGTCGCCTCGGACCATGGAGCCGATCTGGGGGACGGACACGTGCGACTCGTCGATGAATAACAGGTAATCCTCCGGAAAGAAGTCCATGAGGGTGAAGGGCGGCTGTCCCGCGACGCGTCCTGTCAAATGGCGCGAGTAGTTCTCAATACCTTTGCAAAAACCGGTCTCGAGCATCATTTCCATGTCGTAGCGTGTGCGCTGTTCCAAGCGGTAGGCTTCGATGAGTTTGCCTTGGTTTCGAAAATACTCGAGGCGTTCTTCCAGTTCCGCCCCGATGGACATGACGGCGCGTTTCATTTTCTCCCGGGTGGTCGCGTAGTGACTGGCGGGGAAGATGGCGACGTAGTTTCTCCCCGTGATGGACCTGCCCGAGATCGCGTCTACTTCCCGGATCTCTTCGATTTCATCGCCAAAGAACTGCACGCGCGTCAGCGTACTTTCTTCTGAGGCGGGGAAGATGTCGAGGATGTCACCTCGCACGCGGAAGGTGCCGCGTTTTAAGTCGAAGTCATTTCTTATGTACTGGATGCGGACCAGATCTTCGATCACTTCTTCACGGCTTTTAGTCATCCCCGGGCGCAGACTGACCATGAGGTTCTTGTAGTCGTCGGGGTCGCCTAAGCCGTAAATACAGGACACGGAGGCGACCACGATGACGTCGCGGCGCTCCAACAGGGAGGAGGTCGCCTTATGGCGCAGACGGTCGATCTCGTCGTTGATCGCCGAGTCTTTTTCAATATAAAGGTCCCGGGTCGGAAGGTAGGCCTCCGGCTGGTAGTAGTCGTAGTAGCTGACAAAATACTCGACGGCGTTGTCGGGGAAAAGCGCCATGAATTCGGCGCAGAGCTGTCCGGCCAAGGTCTTGTTGTGCGCGATGACCAGGGCGGGGCGCTGTGTCTTTTCGATGACGGAGGCCATGGTGAAGGTTTTGCCGGATCCCGTGACGCCCAGAAGCGTCTGTCCGCGGTCGCCGCGTGACAGGCCGGCCGTTAACTGTTCGATCGCCTCCGGCTGATCCCCCTTGGGGGTCATGTCGCTTCTTAGTTTAAATTGTCCGGGCAGGTTGTCCATGGTTACAGTTGATGAGGCAGGGGTGCCAGAAGCTCGAGTTCTTCCAGTTTTTTTCGGACCGCGGCGATGTCCTGCCAAAGGAAGGTTTTCTTCGACGGGTCGCGCAGGATGTAAGCGGGGTGGAAGGTCGGCATAATGTAGCAGCCGTTTGACTCGGTCCATTGCCCGCGGGCCTTCGTGATGCCCAGATCGGAGCCCGTGAAGTAGCGGTAGGCTGTCGCGCCCATGAGAAGGTAGACCGAAGGGCGCACGAGGCGCATCTGTTCGGTCAGAAGCGGACGGCAGGCCGCGGCTTCTTCCCTTGTCGGGACGCGGTTATCCGGCGGCCGGCATTTCACGATGTTGCAGATATGGTAGTCCTCGGGTGAAAAGCCGAAGCTTGTCAACAATTGGTCCAAGAGTTTACCCGAACGCCCGACAAAGGGGATGCCCTGGCGGTCCTCGTCGGCGCCCGGACCTTCGCCCAGGATCATGAGGGGGGCTCTTATGCCTCCGCGCCAGATGACGACATGTTGCCGCGATTCGGCCAGTTCACAGGCTTCACAGGCGCGGCATGTGTCGACAAAGTTTTGCCAGTTCTCATTCCTCATCGCGCTCGGCTGCCCCTTCTTCGGCCCCCAGCGGTTTCATCGTCGGGAATAGCAAGACGTCACGGATGGACGGCTCACCGGTCAACAGCATGACCAGGCGGTCGATGCCGATGCCCAGGCCTCCTGTCGGCGGCATGCCGTACTCGAGTGCCTCAACGAAGTCCTCGTCGGGTAATTGGGCTTCCTCGTCGCCCTGATCGTGCCGGCGTTGCTGGTCGGCAAAGCGTCGGCGCTGGTCGTAGGGGTCGTTCAGTTCGGAGTAGGCGTTGCCGTACTCGCGACCCACGACAAAGACTTCAAAACGCTCGGTCAACCGGCCCCGGGTGCCCGGCTTAATCTTCGTCAAGGGCGAGATCTCAATGGGATAGTCCATAATGAAGGTCGGCTGGATGAGTTTTTCTTCGGCAAAGGCTTCAAAGCAGGCGTTCAGCACTTCGCCCCAGGTCATCTTGGTCGTCATGTCGGGCAGGCCGTAGGCCTTGGCGGCGTCACGGGCCGCCTCGTCCGTATCGAGCGCGTTAAAGTCGAGTCCCGTGTGTTCTTTCACGGCCTCAATCATGGTCAACCGCCTGAAGGGCGGTTTTAAGGAGAGTTGTTCTCCCTGGTATTCGATGTCGTAGCGGCCGTTAATGGCCATTGAGGCCTTGGCAAACAGGTTTTCGGTTAATTCCATCATGGTGTGGTAGTCGCCGTAGGCCTGATACAGTTCGAGCATAGTGAACTCCGGGTTGTGCTTGGTGCTCATCCCTTCGTTTCTAAAATTGCGGCCGATCTCGTACACGCGTTCAAAGCCGCCGACGATGAGCCGTTTCAGGTAGAGTTCCGGTGACACGCGCAAAAACAGGTCGATATCGAGCGCGTTATGGTGGGTAATAAAGGGCCTTGCGGAAGCGCCGCCCGCGATGGTGTTCAGGATGGGGGTTTCCACCTCCAGAAAATCCATCTCATCCAAAGTCTCGCGGATCAGGCGGATAATCCGGCTGCGCTTTTCAAAGCTGTCCCGGACATTGGGGTTCACGATGAGATCCAGGTAGCGCTTGCGGTAGCGGGTGTCCGTGTCGCGTAAGCCGTGAAACTTCTCCGGCAAAGGACGTAAGGACTTCGCAAGCAAGGTAAACGACTCGTTTCGAATCGAAATCTCACCCATCTTCGTGCGGAACACCTCGCCCGTCACCGCGACCAAGTCCCCGATGTCAAGACTCTGCCAATGCGCGTACCCCTCATCGCCCAAATTATTCAAGCGGCTGAAAATTTGAATCGTCCCCGTGCGGTCGAGTAAATCTGAAAAAGAAACCTTGCCCATGCCGCGTTTTGCCTTAATACGTCCTGCGACCTTGACGGTCTTGTTTTCAAAATGCTCGAAATCGGAGACAATCTCGCCCGCGTGATGCTCAACATCTATATGGGTCAGAAGGTAAGGACTCTCCCCTTTTGCTTCTAGTTCACGCAGTTTTTCTAAACGGTGTCGCATCTGCTCCGGCAGATCGTCCGCTCTATCCTGTTCGATATGTTCTGTGCTCATTCATCGAGTCCCTTCGGCTTCGAAATACGAACCACGGAATAGGTCAAAATGCCGGTCGGTGTCTTCACATGGACGACATCGCCCTTCTTTTTGCCCATGATGGCCTGGCCGACGGGGGAATCGCTCGATAGCTTCCCGATCAGGATGTCTTCCTCCTTGGCGGAGACGATCATGTATTCTTCTTCCGTCCCGGATTCTTCGTGGCGCAAAAGCACCTGTCCGCCCAAGGTAACGCGTGTACGACTGATGTCTTTTTCGTCGATCACCTTCGCGTTTTTCAAGATTTCCTCAATCTCCATGATCCGCAGGTCGTTGTCGGCGTAGGCCTGTTTCGCGTCATCAAATTCAGAGTTCTCCGTGATATCCCCATGGGCGCGCGCTTCCTTCAATCGCTCGGCGATCTCAGCGGCCACCCGGGTTTTTCTATCTTCAAGTTCCTCTTGGTATTCACGGATCTTCCCGTATGTCATCTCGTAGACTTTTACTGCCATCTTTCGTCTGGTCCTCTTTTCTTCACTCGTTCAGACTGTCCCCCCGAAGGAGAACAGTGAATAATTGTATCACGTCCACAAAATATCGCCTAATCTCAGCGACCGATGTCACTTTCCTTGTGGATGACGTCGTGGGCGCCGCCCTCGACGATGCTTGTCGGCGAGACAATGGTGAGCCTGGCTTTTTGCTGGAGTTCCGCGATTGAAACGGAGCCGCAGGCGCACATGGTCGCCTTGATTTTGGCCAGGGTCGTCGCGACGTTGTCAGAAAGTTTACCGGCGTAAGGGACGTAAGAATCAACGCCCTCTTCAAAGTGCATCTCCCCGTCTTCGCCGCCGTCGTCGTAGCGCTGCCAGTTGCGGGCCCGGTTCGAGCCCTCGCCCCAGTACTCTTTGACGTAGCTGCCGTTAAACAACACGCGCCGCGTCGGGCTCTCATCAAAGCGGGCAAAGTAGCGCCCCAGCATGAGGAAGTCCGCGCCCATGGCAAGCGCCAAGGTCATATGGTAGTCGTGCACGATACCGCCGTCGGAGCAAAGCGGGATATAGTCCCCCGTCTCCTTGAACCAGCGGTCGCGGGCCCGGGCGACATCCATGAGGGCTGAGGCCTGTCCGCGGCCGATGCCCTTTTGTTCGCGTGTAATGCAAATGGAGCCCCCGCCGATGCCCACCTTGATGAAGGACGCGCCGGCCTCGGCCAGGAAACGGAATCCCTCTTCGTCAACGACGTTGCCCGCGCCCAGAGGCAGGTCGGGTCCGTATTCATTCCTTATATAGTCGATGGCGTCTTTTTGCCAGTCTGAAAAACCGTCAGAGGAGTCGATGCAAAGCACGTCACATCCCGCGTCCAAAAGCGCCGGGACGCGCTCTTTGTAATCACGGGTGTTGATGCCGGCCCCCACGAGCAGACGCTTATGCGCGTCGAGCATCTCGCCGGGGTTCGCTTTGTGCTGGTCGTAGTCCTTACGAAACACAAGCGACACAAGGCGCCCTTCCTCATCCAGGATCGGGACCTGGTTCAGCTTGTGATCCCAGATGAGATCGTTCGCTTCACTCAAAGTGATGCCTTCACGTCCGAAGACAATGTCTTCTAAGGGGGTCATGAAGGATGAAACCGGTGTGTCGGGATCGAGGCGCGACACCCGGTAGTCACGGCTCGTGACGATGCCCAGTAGTTTGCCGTTCGAGGTCCCGTCGTGCGTGATCGGGACGGTGGAGTGGCCGGTTCTTTTTTTCAGTTTCACGATGTCGGACAGTTTCGCCTCCACCGACAAGTTGCTGTCGCTGGGCACGAAACCTGCCTTGAAACGCTTGACGCGGCGGATCATTTCGGTTTGGGTGTCAATGCCCTGGGAGCCGAAGATGAAGGCGAGGCCGCCTTCGCGGGCGAGCGCGACCGCCATGCGGTCGTCTGACACCGCCTGCATGATCGCGGAGACAAGCGGAATGGTCATGGTAATCGGGCAGTCTTCTTGCCCTTTCTTGTATCGGGTGAGGGGCGCGGACACCGAGACGCGGTCCGGTGTGCACTCGCGCGTCGTCCTGTTGGGAAGGAGCAGAAATTCGCTAAAGGTACGCGAGAGCTCAGGAATTAAATGGGACATTTACTTCTCTCCTTTTTTGTGTGCGATTGCTTTTTCAAGAAAAGCGATAAACAGCGGATGCGGCCTTGTCGGACGCGATTTGAATTGCGGGTGGTAGATCGTCCCGACAAAGAAAGGATGATGCGGCCATTCGACGGCCTCCACCAGTTTCCCATCGGGTGACATGCCGGAGTAGCGCAGTCCTGTGGCCGCCAAAGCCCCTGAATAAGCGGGGTTGAATTCTCGCCTGTGGTGGTGGCGCTCGGAGGCTTCTTCACTGCCATAAATCTTTTCGAGCAAAGATCCTGCTTCCAATTTCATGGGATGCGCGCCCGATCGCATGGGCAGATCTCCGAAGGGCAGGCAGTCGAGTTGCGCTTTCATTTGTTCGGTGAGGCCGTAGAGGTAGAAGATATCTTGGCAGGGCGCTTCAATTTCGTCGGTATGGGCGTCTCGGATCCCCGCCTCATGGCGGGCGATATCCACGACGGCCATCTGCATGCCGAGCCCGATACCAAAGAATGGGGTCTTTAAAGCCCGGGCACTTTTACTGGCTTTAATCATGCCTTCCATGCCGCGGGCACCGAAGCCTCCCGGCACAATGATGGCATCGACGCCGGACAGGCGTTCATTCACCTGTTCGTCACTTAATGCTTCCAAGGCCTCCGCGTCGACCCAGTCGATGACCGGTTCCACGCCGAGTGCGATACCCGCGTGGTCGAGCGCTTCTAAAACGCTGTAGTAGGCGTCCGCCAGTTCAATGTATTTTCCGACCAGCGCGATGTCGAGACGCTCACGCGGCTTTTTCGTTTTTTCGACCAAGGCCTTCCAGTCGTCGAGAAAGGGTTCGGGGTGGTCAAGCCCCAGCCGTTCGCAGACAACTTTCGCGAATCCTTCCTTTTCGAAGATGAGGGGCAGTTCGTACACGGAATCACAGTCGACGTTCTGGATGACGGAGTCCATGCGGACGTTGCAAAACAGCGCGAGTTTTTCGCGGATGCCCTCGTCGAGCGGGAATTCGGTGCGACAGACCAGGATATCCGGTTGGATCCCGAAGGACAGTAGCTTCTGCACGCTGTGCTGGGTCGGTTTGGTTTTAATTTCACCCGGTTTTTTGACATAGGGTAAAAGGGTCACATGGATGAACAGGCAGTTTTCGCGCCCGGCCTCATAGCTGACCTGACGGATGGCTTCAATAAAGGGCTGGCCTTCCATGTCGCCGATGGTGCCTCCGATTTCGGAGATGACAACGTCCACGCGGCCGTCCTCGGACACTTTGTAGATATGGTCTTTGATTTCGTTGATGATATGCGGTACGACCTGGACGGTTCCGCCGTAGTAACCGCCTGAGCGCTCCCGGTTGATGACGTTGAGGTACACGCGCCCCGAGGTGATGTCACTTTCAGAGGTGAGGTCGACGTCGGTGAAACGTTCGTAATGCCCGATATCGAGATCGGTTTCAGCGCCGTCTTCGGTGACAAAGATTTCCCCGTGTTGCGTCGGGCTCATGAGTGCCGGATCGACGTTGATATACGGGTCGAATTTCTGGTTTCTGACGCTCACGCCACGGGCGATCAATAATCGCCCGAGGGCCGCCGCCGTAATCCCTTTCCCCAGTCCTGATACCACGCCGCCTGTCACAAAAATATACTTCGTCGCCATCTTGTCCCTCATCCTTTTGACATCACCGGTTCCGCCATAATTCTTTAGATACTATATCACGAAAAGAACCGCCTCCCGAAGGAGGCGGCCATTGTTTCATCCTTAAAAAAAGGATTGACATTCACACGCGGTGCTTAATGTTCTTCCCTCTTCCTGCGGCTCATCTGGAAGAAGAGTCCCGCCACAAGGAGCATGACGACGCCCGCGGCGACATAGGTCACAGGTTCACCGGTGGGGACGGTCGGTTCCATATCTTCTACGGACATGACCATGATGCGGCCGTCCTCGGGGTAGCTAAAGCCTTTGGCGCCCGCTTTTTCACTCAGATCTTCGATCAATTCGATGAAGGCTTCTAACATCATGCCGTGTTTCAGGATGATTTCCTTGCCTTCGAACATGGTGTAGCCGTCACCGCCGGCGGCCATGAAGTCGTTTGAGGCGAGGGTGTATTCCTTTTTCAGGTCGATCGGTTTCCCGTCGACCAGGACGTCCGCGATGCGGACGAAAGCTTCTTCTTCGCCCTCACCCTCGGTCACGATGACATAGGACATGCCCGCGACCTGCGGGAATCCGCCGTTCGGAGCCGGATACTTGCCGGCGCCCCATTCGAGCGCGTCCACAATATCCTGTCCTGTCACCTTGATGACGGTGATCAGGTTTCCAAAGGGCAGGACGGCCAGGGCCTGTGCGTAGGTGATGTCGCCTGCCGGAATATTCTCGCGGATGCCGCCGCCGTTGGTCATGGCGACGTCCGCGCCGGTGGATTTCAACAGCGCGTCGGCGACCATGTCGCCGAGGTTGGTCTCACGGATGCGGACGATGGCAAGGCCTTCGATGTTCTGGAGTAATAGTTCAGAGGTCTTGCCGATCTTGACGGACATCTCGGTGTCAATCTGGGTCTCGTATTCCGCGACTTTTGCCACCACGGCCGGATCTTCGGCGACGCCTCTGACGTCTTTAAACGGAATCAATTGGATCTCATCAACAGAGACGCTGTCGCCGACGGTGAGCGTGACTTTACCGATGTTCTCAAAGTATGAGCCTGTCTGGGCGTACTTCACTTCCTTGCCGTCTTTGTCTTTTACCATGCCTCCATCAGGTAGGCGTGAGTGGCTGTGCCCGTCAATGACAAAGTCGACTCCCGTCAGTAAGGGGAGCAGTGTGGTCGTACGGATGGATGAGCTTGAATCGATGCCGAGGTGCCCCAGCATGATGACAAAGTCCGCCGCCGGCAGCCCGTCGATAACGCCCTGTACGGTCGCCGCGAAGGCCGCAAGGTCGGTTTCACTCCCACCCGCGCCAAAGGACACGCCTGAGGTGTAGTCCGGATGCGCCTTGACTTTTGTTTCAGGGGTCGCGATCCCGAAGACCACGATCTTCTTGCCGTCCACCTCAAATACTTTATGGTTGGTGGGAAGCAGATTGCTACCATCTTTTTTCAGGTTCCCCGCCATGATGGGGAAGTCTGCGAATCCATTGAGCTCCAGTAAGCGATCCCTGCCGTAGTCAAACTCGTGGTTTCCGACGGCCATGGCGTCAACACCGGCAAGGCTCATGAGGTCAATGATGCTCTTGCCCCGACTGACCAGTGAGAACAGCATGCCGTGTACGGCGTCGCCGGCATCCAGGACGATGACTTCGTCCACTTCGGCCTTGGCTTTTTCTGCGTCAATAATCGTTTTATAGCGCGCGTAGCCGATCTGTCCCGATTCATTGGGATTGCCGTTTTTATCGAGCTCGGGTGTCCCGACCCCACGGCCGTGGACATCGTTCGTATGGAAGATAACGACCTTTTTATCGGCCGCAAATACACTCATCCCCGGCAGTAACATGACCAGCATTGCGACAACCAGCAAGGCAACGGTCAGTTTACGCAACATTTTCATAATTCCCTCCTCTTTATGTCTATTTTTATCCGTTTTGGATACAGTTTGATGACAGTTTATCAGTTTTACTCACAAATTGCACATAAAGTACGCGCAAATAGCGTTATTTGTTTTGGAGCTGAGTCTAATATAATTTACTAGAATTGAGCTCAGATGGAAGAAGGGCTGTCCCGCGGGACAGCCCTTCGATCACCCTCTATTGGGGTTCAATGGTTTATTTCGATTCGATCTTTCTGCGTGAAAGCAAGAGTGCGGCGGACATGAGCAGCATGAGGGAACCGGCGAGCAGGTAGAGGGTCGTCTCCCCTGTCGGCGTGATATCTTCCATATCCTCAAGATCCGTATCGGCCACGATTTTCAGGCGCTGTTCCGCGACGTAATCAAAGGCGCCGCCTTTGCTGAGTTCGCGGATTTCATTCGCAAAGATATCGAGCATCAGGCCGTAGTAGCCCACAGGGTCTCTGCCTTCGAACATGACAAAGCCGTCGCCGCCTCCGGCGAGGAAGTCATTGGTGGCCAACGTGTAGGTGGCTTTCAGGTCGACCGGTTTGCCGCCGATCAGGACATCGCGCACTTCTTTAAAGACGGTCTCACCTTCACTGTTCTTCGTGGTCACGATCGTGAACTTCATGCCGGCGACGTTCGGGAAGCCGCCCGCCGTGCCGGGATAAGCGCCCGCGCCGTGTGTCAGGGCGTCCACAATGTCCTGACCGGTCACTTTCAAGGTGATGATCGTGTTTTCAAAGGGCAGCACTTCCAAGGCGACGCCCATCGTGATGTCCCCCGCGGGGATGGAACGGCGTACGTTACCGCCGTTGCTCAAGACGACGTCCGCGCCTGTCTCTTTCAACAGCGCGTCCGAGATCAGGCGGGTCAGGTTGGTCTCACCGGCGCGCACATGGTCGCGTTCGCCATCGAGTTCAACTTTGGTTTTGCCGATCACTTCGCCCAACACGACTTCATTGGCCGCGTGGAAAGCGTCAATGTCCGCCTGGACGGCCGCGTCTTTGGCGTATCCTTTGACGTCATCGTAGGACAGTAACTTGACGGTCGGCGTCACGCCGCTGTCAGTCAGGACCAATGTCACCTTGCCGATGTTCGCAAAATGCGAGCCGGTCTGTACGAGGTAGACCTCGTTGTTGTCCTTGTCTTTTATTTTTTTGCCCATCTCGGTATGGCTGTGGCCGTCGATGGCCAGTGTCAGGCCTGACAATTTCGGAATCAGGAGGTCGCTGCGAATGACCGATTCAGTATCCACCCCCAGATGCGCAAGCAGGATGACATAGTCGGCACCCGCTGCCTTTAAGGCGTTAATTTTGGCCTGCGCGATGGCTGCCAACGCATTCAGGCTCTTGCCGTCTTCGCCGGCGCCAAAGTCAAAGGGTCTTGTATATTTGGGATCGGCCTTCACCATGGTCTCCGGAGTGTCTAGACCAAATACGGCGATCTTTCTGCCTTCGGCGGTTGTGAAGACTTTTTCATTTTGGGCGAACAGGCTGGCGCCGCCCGCTTTCTTCGTGATGTTGGCGGCCATAATCGGGAAGTTGGCCATGGCTTCCAATTCGAGCAGGCGATCCGGCCCATAGTTAAACTCATGGTTCCCCGAGGTCATCGCGTCGATACCTACTTTGTTCATGAGCTTAATCATGCTCTCACCCTTGGACAGCGTCGCAAAGTTGGTGCCGTGGGTCACATCCCCCGCGTCCAAAGCGATGACATTCGCCGCGCCGACATCCGTGCGCGCTTCGTCAAGAACAGTCTTGTAACGGGCGTAGCCGATCACGCCCCCGTCCTCATCCGCCGATGCCGCCCCGGCTCTGCCGTGGATGTCGTTGGTATGGAAGATGTACACTGTTTCGTCGCTTGCGGCGTAGACGCCGAGTCCCGGAAACAGCATTAACATGAGCGCCGCCATAATTAGCACGACGGTCAGTTTACGCAAAAACTTCATAAATGCCTCCTCGTTGTAACAGAATTTATCCAATTCGGATACAGTTTGATGACATATTACCAATTTCTATGGTGATTTGCACCTATTTTTTAAATTGTTTTTTAGGCGAGTTCCCGCAAAGCCTGAACGCCTTCTTCGGCCGGCAAAAGTTGCCTCGATAACCTGATGTAAAGGACGATCGCCATGAGCATGGCGCCGAGGTCTGAAATGGCATAGGCGTACCAGATATAGTCAAGGTGCCAGTTGGCGAAGAAAAAGGCCACGGGCAACAAAATGAACACCTGTCGGAAGATTGAAATGAAAAGACTGTGGGTGCCTTTGCCTAGGGCATTGAAGGCGTTTGTCAGCGCGATCGTGATGCCCGCGAAGACAAAACACAGTGAAATGGTGCGGAAGGCCGGAATGCCCATACGGTACATCGCTTCGGTCGCCTGGAAAGGCGCGAGCAGAAGGTTGGGAAAGAACTGGAAGATGACGGTCGCAATCCCCATGATGGCCGTGACAAGAATGAGGCCAATTTTTAAGACTGATCGGACGCGGTCGTAGCGTTTGGCGCCGTAGTTGTAGCCCATGAGGGGCAGCATGCCCTGCCCGATGCCGAAGACCGGCATGAAGACGAAGGATTCAAGTTTCATGTACACGCCGAACACCGTGATGGCCACCTCTGAGAAGGGCTTAATGATCGTGTTGAAGATCATGCCGACAATCCCCATGATGGTCATGGTCACCATGGAGGGGAAGCCTACCCGGTAGATGGATCTCAGGACCGTGCGGTCGAAGCGAAAGCCTGTCATCCGCATGTCGAGCACTTCTTCGCGCCTGAGTAACAGGTAAACGGACACGGCTCCGGCGATGAGTTGGGCGGCCACGGTGGCAACCGCTGCGCCTCTCACGCCCATGGCAGGCAATCCGAACCAGCCGAAGATGAGGATGGGGTCCATGACGATGTTTAACAGCGCCCCCATGGATTGCATGTACATGGCGCGCGTCATATTGCCCGTGGCTTGGAAGATTTTCTCCGAGTGGATCTGCCAGAATAATCCGAGCGACGCGACGGTGACAATACGCATATAGGAGACGCCGTCGGCGTAGACAGAAGGGTTGGCGGTGAAAAGGTGCATGAGTGCCGGCGCGCTGAAGTAACCCGCGACGACAAAGACCAACCAGTTGACAAATGACAACACAATGCCGTGCCGCGCGGCCAGGCTGGCCGTCTCGCGGTCTTCTGCCCCCAATCGCCTCGCGACAAACGAGTTGACGCCGGTGGAAGTTCCCACGGCAAAGGCAATCATTAGAGTGTTTACGGGGAAAATAATGCTGACCGCGCGCAGGGCTTCTTCGGAAACCGCGCTCACGAAAAGGCTGTCCACCACGTTGTAGAGGGACATAATGAGCATCGAGAACACGGCCGGTCCTGACATGCGCAGGAGCAATGGCAGGACAGGAGCCTCGACCATCCGTGTTGTTTTTTCTATCTGTTTTTGATCCACCCCTTTATTTAACCACAAATCATTTAGAATGGAAGGAGTGTAACAGTAAGGGGGTCATCTTATGTGTGGACGCTATTATATTGATCTTTCGGATCCCGAGTTTTTTAAAATCGCAGAACGCTTTCTTGATGAAAAGGATTCTATTCCTGTAAAGCTGGACGGTGAAATCTTCCCCTCTGATACGGTGCCTGTCCGGACCGCCCCTGAAATCTATCTCCCGATGAGTTGGGGGTTCACGAGTTTTAATAAGCGCCTGGTGATTAACGCCCGAAGTGAAACGGCTTTGGAAAAGCCGATGTTCAAGGAGGCGATGCTAGAACGCCGCTGTCTTATTCCGGCCAGTGGTTATTATGAGTGGGAAACAGTCAATGGTAAAAAGCAGCGTTACGCGTTTTATGAGGAAAATGCCCTCCTTTTTCTTGCCGGCTGTTACCGCAAGGAAAAGGATGAGGATCTTTTCCGCTTCGTGATCTTGACGCGTGATGCTTCCGATCATTTCCGCTATGTGCACGATCGCATGCCGGTCATTATTCCAAGAAGCAAAACGGAGGACTGGCTCCTCGAAGGGCCGGATGCCATGGAGGATGCTTTTACGGATCCGATGTTTCATAAGGTGCGGGGCTCATGATGATTCAATCGATTCCTGAGTGAACAACTGGCGTATTTTCCTTCCTTTATGGTAGACTGATGCGCGGTTAAGATTCGGAGATGTACCGAAGTGGCCATAACGGGGCGCTCTCGAAAAGCGTTTGCCGGGTGACCGGCACGTGGGTTCGAATCCCACCATCTCCGCCAC
>DIRK01000011.1 GCA_002427535.1 Mageeibacillus sp. UBA5438
GCCGCAGCTTTCGGCATGGCTGCCCAAGAACAGGTCCTCCAGGCACGCGCTTCGATGGCAAATATACCCGTCGTCGCGATCGCGGCCGTGATACAGCACAACACATCCGGATTTGCCTCCCCTGTTGATCGCGGTATCAAGAGCCCCCGCGATTTTGAAGGCAAGACCTACAGCGGATGGGGGACCGAGTTGGAGCTGTCGATCTTAAAGACCCTGATGGAACAATCGGGCGCTGATTTTGGCGCCGTGAAGATCATCAATCAGTCGGCGGGTAACTTTATCGCGAGCATGGAGACGGAAGCCGATTTCGCGTGGATTTACTATGGCTGGGATGGCATGATCTGCGAACAGGAAGATTACCCGATTCATTTTATTCCCATTAACGCTATCGAAGTCCTTGATTTTTATTCGCCGGTCATCATCACGAATGAAAAAACCATCCGTGAACGCCCGGATCTTGTCCGGCGGTTTTTAAAGGCGACGGCCCAAGGTTATACAGATGCGATTTTGCACCCGGAGGACGCGGTCGCAAGCTTAATGAGTGAGGCCCCTGAACTGGATCCTGTTCTGCTACTAGAAAGTCAGCGCTATCTGAATGAACGCTACATCGATGACGCGCCCTATTGGGGCGCGATGGACCCTCGGGTATGGGCGCGCTTTTCTGCCTGGATGCAAGAACATGAACTTTTCGATCACCCGATCGATGTGGAAGACGCTTACGATCTTTCCTTTCTGCCAAAGGATGGTTAAAGCGCTATGAATGAGGCAACTGTGATGAATCAGGATGTGGTCCTCGCCTGTCAAAGAATCAATTATTCCTACGGTGAGCTGCCTGTTTTAAAAGAGGTGTCAATTGAGTTAAAGAAGGGTGAATATGTTTCTGTTTTGGGGCAGAGCGGCACGGGGAAGACCACCCTTTTTAACGTGTTAGCGGGATTAGATGAACCGACCTCGGGAGTGGTCCATCGCTTGGCCACCGTAGGCTATATGCTGCAAAAGGATATGCTCTTACCCTGGAAGCGCCTCATTGATAATGTGTCCTTGCCCTTTGTGCTCGGAGGGGATAAAAGGGGAGCGGCTCGGCAAAAAGCACTTCCCTTCTTTGAACGATTTGGTTTAAAGGGATTGGAATACCGTTACCCCTCAGAGCTTTCAGGCGGGCAGCAAAAGCGCGCCGCATTTTTGCGGACCTTTTTGTACTCCAACGGCCTGATGCTCTTGGATGAACCCTTCACAGGATTAGACGCCATCACCCGGGACGAGATGTATCGCTTTCTACTTCAAAACAAAAAAACACTCGGCTTATCCATCCTCCTTGTGACGCATGACATTGAGGAGGCCATCACCTTATCCGACCGTCTGTATGTGCTCTCAAATGATTCGCCTGCAACTTTGTGGCCGCCTTTACTGATTCCGCGCGAGAAAAACGAACAAGATCGCTACATCGTCACGGGTCAACTGAGAGACGAAGTGCGAAGGCGGATCTTTTCCCCTATACTAAAGTCTGTTGAATGATTCGCAATAGGAGGAATCATGCTCCCCATTCTGTGTGAAACAATGATTGATAATCCCTGGGAACTGTCGAAGTGGCTTCCCGCCGCCGTGCTTTTCGGCATCGCTTTTATTGTCTTTGTTTTTCGAAAATGGTTGTCAGGCGCCATTCTCTATGTCACGCTGACGCGCTCCAGACAGCATTATTCGGAGGATTACGTCACCATACGAAATGAATTGTCGCCTCCCCTGCGACTGTTTCTTCCCATCGCTTTTTTAACCGCCGCCTGTCATATGGCAGTTTTTATTCCCATACCCTGGCACGGCTTGTTGATTAAAATGGCCGACACGGCGGTGACGGCGATCGCGTTTTGGCTTTTATTTAAGACCTCCATGGTGATCGGTGTCATCGTATTGCGAGGGAAACGAGTAAAAGATCAGCCGATCGGGGTCAGCGCGGCCTCACTTTTGGTCTCCATGATCCGCGTCGGCATACTTTTCATTGGGGCCTTTGTCATCTTGTCCTACTGGGTGTCGAACATCGCGGGGCTCATCACGGGGCTGGGCATCGGGGGCTTGGCGCTGACGCTTGCCGCTCAGGATACCATCGGCAACTTTTTGGCAAGTCTCGTGATCTTGTTTGATCAACCCTTTAAGGTCGGGGATTGGATCACCATGAATGAGGCGAAAGGCGAAGTGCTAGCCATCGGGATTCGGTCGACAAGGTTGCGTGCTCCCGAGGGAGCGCTCGTATCCGTGCCCAACAAGATGTTGGTCGAATCGTCAGTGACGAATGAAACGGAGCGGGAAAGACGCCGGACGGATCAGAGCCTAATCATCCCCTGGGAAGTGCCTTGGGAGACGGTTGAAGCTTTCAAAAAAGCGCTGATCGAAGCTCTGAATGAACATGAAGACATCGTCGGCACACCGCTTGTCGCGCTCTCTGAGTTAAGCGGGGCCGGCATGACGCTTTATATGAGCTACTATACCGGGGGGGATTATCGTGGGATGATGGCCACGCGCGATGCAGTCAATGCGATGATCACCAAGCTTTCTCATTCGTTTGGCTTTAGCTTTTGGATTCCTGAGCGAGTGCTCGTCCAAAATGAACAACAGGGCCTCACTGTGATACCATCAGTGGATGGAAAACCCCACAAGGAGTAAGACGTGAAACGACGTGAAGCACCGGCAGAGGCTCGGCGGACAGCAAGAAACCCAAGGAGGCCCAGTCGTCAGCAACGACAGGCCCAGGCAACCGAACGAAAATTTCGAACGGTTTATTTGAGCATTGTCAGCATCTCGATCGTGCTGATTGTTGTCTTCGGATTTCTTGTCAGAGGAAAGATCGGCCATATGTTGGGACAAGACGGTTCGGGGAATGGCACTGATTTTGAAGTATTCCCCTACCACAGTCTGCCTTCGTCGGAAGGGACGGGCCATGAAACAGGGCCGACAGAAAATACTACGGATCCGTGGACCGATACATGGGTGCCGACGGATGTACCTCCGGCGCCTGTGGTGACGGTGCCCCCGTCAACATCCTCGAGTGAAACCAGCACCTCCACAACAGAAACGACAACCACCGATGAGAATGATCCCACAGAACCCACATCGGAAGATACAACCGCGCCCACGGACACTGAACCCACGACTGCTGGGGGCGAAGAGGAGACTACAACGACTACCGCTTCTCCGGTGACGGAAGGAAAGGCTGACGACGCCGACAGTGCGGATGACTGAGATCGCGGTATAATAAAAGTGAGTGAGCGATGAGTGAGCGCGAACGCTAAGGAGGGAAATATGAATGAAAAAAGAGCAGGTTTGAAACCGGGGATGACCATTATTGTCATCGTGATCGCCATCGTTTTGGTGGTCGCGTTCGCCTTTATCTCATACCATAATCGTTTCGTCAGAGCCGACGAGTCGATTAATCAGGCATGGGCACAGGTGCAAACGCAGTATCAGCGCCGGGCAGACCTTATTCCGAATCTTGTCGAGACCGTAAAAGGCTATGCCGCGCATGAAGAAAGTTTACTTGTCGAATTGACAGGCATGCGGGCGCGCTATGGTGCCGCTAACACCCCTGAAGAGCTGGAGCAGGTGGACCAAGACTTCCAGCATGCGATTAACGTGGTCGTGGAGGCCTATCCTGAACTGAAGGCGAACGAAAACTTCCTTGCCCTGCAAGCAGAGCTTGCCGGTACTGAGAACAGGATTGCGGTCGCCAGGCGCGATTTTAATGACGTGGTGGCCGACTATAATCGCTCTGTTCGCAGTTTCCCGGGGAATTTCTTCGCGAAAATTTTCGGTTTTGGAACACGCGATATGTTTGAAGCGCAACCCGGTTCTGACGTCGCGCCATCGGTTAGCTTTTAAACTAAGGCAGGTCTGGCTTGTTGAAGCAAGATGTTGCCCCAAGACGAAGAGCGGGGCGATGGGTCGCCCTTTGGCTCTTTGTGTTGCTCGTCTTTACTTTGGCGACGGGTTTTCGGGTGCCGCCCAACCCGCAAGAAGACTTTGCCTATGATGAGACAGGGACACTGTCCTCCGACACTCGGCAGACCATACGGGATGTCAACCAACAGATTTCCGGCACGGGCGCGCAAATTGTCGTATGCATGATCAGCACGCTCGATGACGACAGCCTCGAAGATGCCGCCCTTGATATCTTCCGCACATGGGGCATTGGGAGCCGTTCAAAAGACAACGGCGTGCTGCTCCTGATCGCGAAAGATGACAGAAAGCTTCGCATTGAAGTCGGATACGGACTGGAGGGTGCGATCCCCGATAGTGTGGCCGACCGCATCATCCGCAATGTCATCGCGCCGTCCTTTCGCGAAGGCGATTTTGACCGCGGGGTGCTTGATGGTTTTAACGCCATTGTGACACGTGTGGCTGAGGAATATGATCTCGAGATTGACGCGGACGGCTATGTGCCCGTCGAAAGTGAAGAGGGCACGAGTGTACTTGAGAGCATTGTCATGGCCATCATCGTGATCTTTATCCTTTTGACTTACTTCGGCCGTATTTTCCGCTTTTTGCCGATCTATCGAGGAGGAGGGGGCTTTCGTTCGGGAGGCGGCGGTTGGTCCGGAGGAGGCTCGTCCGGAGGGGGATTTGGCGGCGGTTCCTCAGGCGGAGGCGGCGCGTCGGGAGGTTGGTAAAAGATGGCTGAATTATCGGACATGATGGTATTGACGATTGACGATTTGGAGAAGAATCTCGGTCGCGCGAAGTTTCGTGATTTTATCCGCGAATC
>DIRK01000027.1:0-9048 GCA_002427535.1 Mageeibacillus sp. UBA5438
GTCGCAATACATTCAAGAAGCGGTGTATGTTTCATCTTGAGCTCATATTAGCATCAAAAAAGGGCCGGCTTCCCTAAAAACCGGCCCTTCTTTCGTGAATCGCAAAACGAGGAGAGCGAAGCTATGCAACTAACCTCCAAATAAGCCCTTAACCTTGTTTAACGCGTCACCCGCCTTATCGACGGAAATTTTGGCCTTCACGCCCTCCACAATGGACTCCAGTTGCTCTTTGGGAATCTTATCGCCCACGAGCTCCTGTACGGCCTTTAAGGGATCTTTCGAAAACAAATCCGAAAGGACTTTATCGAGTTTAATCTTATTGACAAGATCATCAATGGTTTTGTTAATATCCATAGCCATCTCCTTTACTGGAACCAATCTAACATGCAAAAAATAAACAATTGGTATCCTTTGTATCATTTGTCAGGGAAGGGTAATCGTGCTAACGTGCTCATAGGAGCGAAAAGGAGTCAAAGATGGCCAACAAAGATGCACTCAAAAAAGCGATACTCGACCACTATGAAACCCTTTCCCAAGAGGAGATCAAGCCCATGGAGGACGCGAGGCGTATTACAGAGTCCTTAGGCTATAGGGCGGAAGACCTGGACGCCCTGCCCGAGGAAGTCGATCTCGGTCTAGGTTGCGGCAACCCGCATGAGCGGGCCCAACCCCAACCGGGCGAACATGTCTTAGATCTTGGCTCAGGTCGGGGACTTGACGTATTTATCGCGGCCAAAGCCGTGGGTGAAACAGGCCATGTCACGGGCGTTGACGCCTTATCCAGCATGGTTGAAAAAGCCACGGCGGTGGCTCAAAAACAAGGTTTTCATAATACTCGTTTCATCCGGGGCGAGATCGAAAATATCCCCTGTGCGGATGACGCATTTGATTTAGTGATCAGCAACTGTGTCATCAACCTCTCCTTGAAAAAACCCACGGTGTACCGTGAGATTTTCCGCGTGTTAAAACCGGGCGGACGTGTGGCGATCTCCGACATCACCACCAAAAAACAACTGCCCGCCGAATGGATCGCCGATCCCCACATGGCCAAGACCTGAGTGGGCGGCGCCTGGTCCGCGTCGCGGATCGAAAAACTCTTCCGATTGATCGGCTTTACCAACATCTCAATTACAAGCGAAGAAGTCACCGAAGCCTACGCGAGAAAATGGGGGCATGGCCCTGTTATAAGGGAGTACATCCAAAGCAGTCTCATCTACGCTGAGAAGCCCCGATCAGGGATCGCGAAAACGACAAAAGGCTTAAGGCGTTCGAGTCGTCGTTTCGTCGCGTCGACGTTTTCTGCCCCGAATACAGATGAGCATGCCGGCCAAAAATCCGGCGACATGCGCCCACCAGGCGATGCCCCCTCCGCTTTGGAAAAGTCCGGAGAAGATTTGTAAAACCACCCAGATAATAAGATAGATAAAGGCCGGGATATTCATAAAGAACGGCATGAAGGGGACAAGGGTTAACACGCGCGCCTTCGGATACAAGATCAGGTAGGCACCCATGACGCCTGCGATCGCGCCCGAGGCGCCGACCGTAAAGACATCCGAATGCGGCATGGACAAGGTATGCGCCATGATGGCGACAAACCCCGTCCCGATGTAAAACAATAAATATTGGATGGGGTGCAGATGATCCTCCACATTATCCCCGAAAAGCCACAAGATCCACATATTGCCGATCAGGTGCTCCAAGCCGCCGTGCAGAAACATGCTGGTCAGGATGGGCCAGTAGATCTGTCTATTTGAAATGGACGCGAAAAAACCGCTCGGCGTAAACGCAAAGCGGTGAAAGAACAGGACTAATTCCCATTCTGTAAGCGTCGACTGATACAAAAAAATCAGAAGGTTCAGCGCGATCAGAAGGATCGTGACAACAGGAACCTTCCGGCTCGGTTGGCTGTCTCTAAGCGGGATCACGCTAGCCTTCCTGGAGTTCCCGGCTCAGCATGGAGAAGGGGGTGGTATCCCCCAACAGGATGTAACCGACAAGACTCTCGCCTAAGAAGTTCCGTCGGTCGTAGGTTAACTGTGTTTCATCAAAATGGATGCGGGAGGAAATTTCAGAATCCTTCGGCGCAATATCGCCCGCTGAAGCAATCCTTGTCTCCATCGTGTTCACCAGGTAGGGAGGCGAGGGGATGGTGCATACCGCATCACCGCCCGCGGCGTTAATACCCGCTGTCTTCCCTTCGCGCATTGCCACCGACCAAAGGCCGTACCACAGGCCGTCCATCAGGGCGCAGTCACCCGCGGCGTAGATATCCGGGAGGCTTGTTTCCATTTTATTGTTCGTGACAAAACAGCGGTCGATCGCGATCTCCTCGCCGTCAAAAAGCTCTAAACGGGCGCGTACGCCCGTTGCTACGACGACGATGTCCGCGGGAAGTTCCGTGCCGTCTTGCAAAAACACAGCCTTTACTTTACCGGTATCGGGGTCGGCGACGATTTTCTCTGTGGAGGCTTCCTTTTGGACATGGACTCCCACGCGGTCCACCTGTTCTTCGAACATCGCGCTTGCGCGCTCATCGAGCTGACGTGCAAGAAGCCTTGTCCCGCGCTCCAGGATCGTCGTGTGGAGTCCTCGCTGTTTTAAGGCGTAGGCTACCTCAAGTCCCAAAAGCCCTCCGCCGATGACCACCGCGTTTTTAGCCGATTTGATATAGTCAGAAATCGCCAAGGCGCTGTCAAGCGTCCAAAGTGTGAACACGCCTTCGAGGTCGTTGCCCTCCATCGGGGGCATGAAGCTCCGGCTCCCTGTGGCAAGGATCAGCTTATCCCAGGAGAGTTTCTTGTTGTCTGTCAGTTCAAGCGTCTTCTTTTTCGGGTCAATTTTTTTGACCACGACGCCCCGCCGCAAATCGATTTCGTTCTTCTCGTACCAGGCTTCATCGCGAAGTACAATGCGTTCAACACTTTCCGGATCCATGATAACGCCGGGCAGGCGCGGACGATGGTAGGGAAGATGCGGGTTTTCTGAGAGCATGATGATCTTGACATCGGGGTCTGTTTTACGGGCCCATTCCGCTGCCGTCAGTCCGGCAATACCACTGCCAATGATCACGATCGTTTTTTCTGCCATGAGAAGCCTCCTTCGGTTGCACGCGTTTGCACACATTCCATAATAATAACGGGCATGACAGCTGTCAAACAGAAGCTCGGAGTGTAACCGTCCGATACAAATAATCGTGTAAAATGAAATAACTCCGATCAGAAGGGAGGTTGCCCCATGAGTGAAACAGAACAACCAAAACGGAAGAAAATCATTCCGGATATTACGACTGTCCTTCGCGCGGACGTGATTAATATGCCCAAAATCATCGCTGAATGTTCCGGCATCAGGATTCACGGACGGCGCATTAAGTCCATTATCTTTACAACCGACGCGGCGCAGATCATCAATCACAACGCGGATGCCATTATGGCGGTGTACCCCTTTACCCCTCACCCCGCGATTTCAAATGCCTTGATCGGTATCTCGCCTGTCCCGGTATTTGTCGGAGTCGGAGGCGGCACGACCGGAGGGGCGCGCTGCGCGCAGATCTCCATTTTCGCGGAAGCGCAGGGAGCCGTCGGCCTGGTCGTCAATTCTCCGACTACCTTGGAGACCATCCGGGCCATCGCGGATGTCGTTGACACCCCGATTATCTGCACGGTCGTCTCCGAATACATGGATATCCGGTCAAGATTGGAGGCGGGCGTGTCGATCCTGAACATCAGCGGGGCCTCTCGCACCGTCGACATTGTGCGCAAAATACGACAGGACTACCCCGAAGTTCCCATCATCGCTACAGGGGGCCCGACGGACGAAACGATCCTTGCGACCATCCGGGCGGGCGCGAACGCGATCACGATCACGCCTCCGACCAGCGCGGAACTGTTTAAAACCAAGATGGACCGCTACCGCAAGAAGGCGGAAGACGATTTTCTGGAAAGTGACCATCTAATCTAAATAGAAATGAGTACCCTATGCTAGAAGAAACGCTTTACCACTACAAACAATATTTTGCGGACGGAGCGGAGACTGAGCTTCGCGCGCAAAGAAATGAGGCGCGTCGCGCCACCTTTCTATGCGGACAGCTGGTCGCGAACAGTAGCAGTGACTACACCGGTGTGTCAGCCCGTGTGAGAAAAAAAGGCGTCAGCGGCTTTTCCTCCACAGGCGAATACACGGATGCCTCCGTGCGTCGCGTGTTAGAGGAGGCGACCTCTAACGCCGAACTATTAGAACGCCACGCTAAGCCCATCAAAGGGCGACTTTCAGGGCTTTCGAGAGGCCTTCGACCGATGACCGAAAGCGTCGGCAGCGTCGCCCAAAAAATGTACCTTGACACCTGCCGCGCGCTCGACCAATACGTGGTTGAGCACTGTCCGGGGATTACAAGCCGCACCATTGTCGCCACAAGTGACACGGTCGAAAAAGTTATCGCCACTTCAGACGGCTACGACGCCCATGTCGTTACCCCGAGAAGCTATGTGTACATCATCATGGCGGCTGAATCCAATGACGGCGTGCCGATTGAAGTTTTCAATGTGGCGGGCGGATACGGCAGCTTCGATCTCAATTTCAACTTTCTTGATGAAGCCAAAAAGGTAGCCGATAAAGTCTACGACGATCTCATGAAGAAAAAAGAGGCCGTGTACACGGAAGCCGGTGTCAAAACATGCATTTTGTCAGGGGCCTTGGCCGGCATGCTGGCGCATGAAGCCGTCGGTCACACGGTAGAAGCGGACCTTGTTTTGGGCGGTTCGGTCGCGGCCCACCTGATGGACCAACAGGTCGCTTCCGAGAGGGTCACCATGGTCGACTTTGCGCACACCGCCTTAGGTGAACCGGCCCCCCTCCCGGTCTATGTGGACGACGAGGGCGTGTTGGCGGAGGACGCGATCCTGATCGAAAACGGGATCTTGAGATCCTATATGCACAACCGTGAGACGGCGGATCATTTTGGCACGAAATCACTCGGAAACGCCCGTGCCTGGATGTACTCCGATGAACCTTTAATTCGCATGCGAAATACCGCCATCCTGCCCGGCAAAGACACGTTTTCTGACATGATCGCATCCGTTGACGACGGTTATTACTTTGTGGAAACCAATAACGGGCAGGCTGACTCCACCGGTGAGTTCATGTTCGGCGTGACGGTCGGTTATGAGATTAAACAAGGAAAACTCGGACGCGCGCTCTATGACACGACGATTTCGGGTTTAGCCTTCGAGATGTTAAAGGGTGTCGACATGCTGTCGGATGAAATCGAGTGGGTGAGTTCCGGCTTTTGCGGCAAGAAACAGCCCATGCCGGTCGGCATAGGCGGACCGCATGTGCGCTGTGAACTGACCGTCGGCGGGCGATGAGAGAGGGAAAAATTATGGACCAATTATTAAAAAAAGCGAGGACGGGGCTTGACACTTTGGTGGAGGGCGGCGCCGAGCAGGCGGTCTCTTCCGTGTCGCGTGAAGTTGTCCGCGAGATCAACGCTGAAATGGGCGAGTTTACGCTCTACCGGACGCTCTTCAAGGACTCGGTTAATTTTATGGCCATCCGCGATAAAAAGCGCGGCCTTAGCGCTCAAAACGATGTCACCAAAGAGGCCATTGTGAAGGGTGCCAAACTTTGTCTGGAAGCGGCTGAGGCCGCGGACGAGGATGAGGCCTGGCAATTGGCGCCCAAGCTACCTAAGCAAAGCTTTACGACAGGACCGCTTTTTTGTGACGAGGAAAAACTCCTGTCGCGAAGCCAGGAGCTCTTGGACGACATCAAGGAGCAGTTTCCCAACATCATGGTGGAGGCATTCTACGCGACGCACAGCTTAAAAGAGGGTGTGGCGCTTTTTTCAACGGGAAGCGAATTCCAAAGTACAAGAGGCGCCTACTCCATTGATCTCATGTTCAACGCGCAGGAAGGTAAGAAGACCTCCTCCTTTTACGGATCCTACGCGCTCCTTGATTCGCTTGATGAAGCGTTCATCAAGCAGGGTTCCATCCACTATGACCTTGAGTTTGTGTCGGGGCAGGTACACACACAGCCCGCGGGCGAAAAATATGAAGGCGTCATTCTCATGACACCGAGCTGTTTAGGCAGTTTCCTGTACTCGATCCTCGGCAACTTTGTGTCGGACTCCGTCATCTTGGACGGCACCAGTATTTGGCGCGACAAGCTGGGACAACCGGTTGCTGATCCTCGTTTTTCTCTGGCCATCGCGCCTCTTTCTCGGGGGATGGTCATGGGCGAACGCTTCACACCGGAGGGTTATCTCTCGGAGGACTACCATGTGATCCGGGACGGTGTCTTAGAAAAATTTGCGATCTCCGACTACACCGCGCGAAAGACAGGGAGAGACAGAGCCCCTAATAATGCCTTTGATAACTTCGTGGTGGAAGCGGGCGATACGCCCTTAGACGAGATCATCCGGGGGATTGATAAGGGTATCCTGGTTGGGCGCTTTTCGGGAGGTAATCCGGGCACAAGCGGCGATTTTTCAGGCGTTGCCAAGAACACCTACCTCATTGAGAACGGTGAAATCAAACACGCGTTGAACGAAACCATGGTGAGCGGCAATCTTGTGCAACTTCTCACGAACATCCGCGCGATATCAAAGGAAGTCATCGAAGACGGAAGCTCCGTGCTGCCGTGGATTGCCTTTAACGATGTGATCATCTCCGGAAAGTAAGGGGGCTGCTATGGGGAATCGAAGTGAAATGCCGGGTAAAAGGATGTTTTGGGAACTCCTCCTGATCGGCCTTGCGCTGATCATAGGCGGTGTGTTCTCGCTTTTGGATCCCGAGCGGACCTTCCATCTTATTTTGACTGTTTTAGGCCTCGTCGCGCTTGTGACGGGGCTTGCCTTTGCCATCCGCTTTATACGCGTCCGCGCGTCCTACGGATGGCGAAGCGCTTTTTCATTGACGCTGTCCTTGTTCTTTTTCCTCGTGGCTTTCCTGTTCCTTGTGAAGCCTAATCAGACGACGAATTTTCTCATGTACCTCGTGGGTTTTTGGTTGATCGCCTACGCGGTGTTCGCGCTTTTAGGCGCCTTCACCCTGCGATTGTTCAACCGGGGTTTGTTTGCCGTTTCTCTTGTTTTCGCGGTCCTTTTGTTGGCCGCGGGACTCATCATCGTGATCGCCCCGTCGATCCTGGGGATTTCCATCGGGCTTTTAATCGGCATCACGATGCTTGTGAACGGCCTGGAGTTTGTCCTGTTGGCCGTCGGTGATCGCTTGGCCGAGAAAAAACGTCAGCTGTAATTACCGAAATAAAAATATGGCGCTTGCGATGGAGATCAGTCCGCTCACAAGCTGAATGCTGTACACGAGATTGACAAAACGCTTGTCTGAAATTTTATGGTGCAATCGGTTCCCGATGATAAAGGCGACAATCACAAGGGGGACGGAATAGAGGACGGCGTACCAGATCTCTCTTGTGTAGGCTTTGAGGACAAACAGCCTGAACAACATGGAAATGGTATTCGTGATGAGCCAGACCGATACCATGGTCGCGCGAAAGGCACTTTTATCCTTGATGCGTGTCAGGGCGTAGACGTTGATCAGGGCGCCTCCCATGGAGAGCATGCCCTGGGCCACCGCGCCGAGGCCGAGTGAAGAATAAACAAGCCAGCGTGGCGGATCGCCTTCTTCTTTTTTGATCTGGCGGCGCCAGATCTCACGCGCGGAGACGAAGGTGACAATGAGTCCCATGATGAGCCGGAGCATCGCCTCATGTCCGCGGAGCTGTGCGTAAAGCAGGTAGCCGATGGGCAAAAACGGCATGATGACCGCCAAAATAATGAAAAGCTCCCGCAGGACGGTTTTCTTATACTGGGTTAAAAAGACCACGGCACAGAGCACATGTCCGGCCGTTGAGACAAGTAGGAGCGCGGGCTCTGTCCCGACAAAAAGCGACAGGATGGGAATGCCGATCGTCGTCGAGCCAAATCCTGAGATTGACTCCATAATATGCAGCAAAAAAATGATGATGTAAAAATAAACCACTTCACACGCTCTCGAGACCCCAGAAGGTCATCTTGCCCTCCATTTTATCGGAAGTGCTATAGTATTGTCGAAATAAAAATAACCATCCAAGGAGTTTTACTGATGGAAAAGAAGAGAATAGTCACCCTTAAGACACGCGATTACACAGAACACATCGAGCACGACGGCTGCGGCGAATGCCAAACCTCCTGCCAGTCCGCCTGCAAAACATCCTGCGGCGTCGTCAACCAGCTTTGCGAGCAAGACTAAACCCGCACGATCAACCCTTGATTCATTCATTCAAACTCAACGGTTACCCCCTGGTCATCGACGTCGACAGCGGCAGCGTGCACCTGGTAGACGAACTTGTCTATGAAATCATCACCCACTACGAGGAGCTCCCAAAAAACGAGCTCGTCATGCGGCTCTCCTCCGCTTGGCCTAAAACAGATGTTTTAGAAGCCTTAGCTGAGGTCGAGTCTCTAATCGATGAGGGTGTGTTGTTTTCCAAAAGAGCGCATGAACAGCGCATAAAAGACGGGCGCCCCGCGGGCTCTTCGATCGTCAAAGCCCTATGCCTCAATGTCGCCCATTCTTGCAACCTGAACTGTTGCTACTGCTTTGCCGCCCAGGGCACCTACAAAGGTGAGCAGGCGCTCATGCCCCTATCCACCGGCAAACGCGCCATCGATTATCTTGTTCGACATTCCGGGACAAGGCGCAACTTAGAAGTTGACTTCTTTGGAGGCGAACCGCTCCTAAACTGGGAAATGGTGAAGGAGACGGTACACTACGCCCGCTCCAAAGAAAAAGAACACAACAAACACTTTCGTTTCACCTTGACCACCAACGGCCTGCTCATCGATGACGATGTCATCGAGTTCACAAACCGAGAAATGGACAATGTTGTCTTGAGCCTTGACGGGCGAAAAGAAACACACGACCGCTTCCGCGTGACCCAAGGCGGGAAGGGCTGCTATGACGTGGTGGTCCCGAAGTTCAAAGAACTTGTGAAAAGAAGAACGCGGGGCACCTACTACATCCGGGGCACCTACACGCATTACAACACCGA
>DIRK01000027.1:9368-26134 GCA_002427535.1 Mageeibacillus sp. UBA5438
ATGATCCGGCGTGATCGGGAGGGCAAAGGCTTTCGCTTTTATCACTTCACCATGGACTTGGAGCACGGCCCCTGTATCTACAAACGGGTCGCGGGTTGCGGCTCCGGCACAGAATATTTAGCCGTGACGCCCACAGGCGACCTTTACCCCTGCCACCAATTAGTAGACAACCGTGATTTTCTCATGGGGAATGTCTGGGAGGGTGTGACCCGCCTTGATTTACAAAAATCTTTCTTAAAGTGCAATGTCTTTGCACGCGAAAAATGCCACGACTGCTGGGCAAAATACTATTGTTCAGGCGGATGCGCCGCCAACGCCTACCACGTAAGCGGCGATCTTTTAGGCACCGATGACTACGGCTGCGAACTTTTTAGAAAGCGCGTCGAATGCGCCCTCATGATGAAGGCCGACGAAGCGACGAATCAATAGCGCGGCACCGTCGTAGTCCATCCATGGTTGTCTTGGATCCGCTGGCGCTGGATCCCGACCAAGGTATCGTAGAACATCTGAGAGACAGGTCCGATTTCATTGTGATTCACGATAATAGTCTCTTCATTCCAGGACAGCTCCCCCACAGGAGAGATGACCGCGGCCGTTCCCGTCC
This sequence comes from Mageeibacillus sp. UBA5438, assembly GCA_002427535.1. Taxonomy (GTDB): domain Bacteria; phylum Bacillota; class Clostridia; order Saccharofermentanales; family DTU023; genus UBA4923. Next base: position 9,973 of record DIRK01000027.1, read on the forward strand.
CGAATGCTTCTTCCAACAGCCCTTTTTCATGCGCCTCATAGAGTTCTGTCACCGCGACCTTTCGGATGTCAACGGGGATTCCTTTTTCCACTGCAAGCTTCAGGATGGAATCACGCGTGATCCCCGGCAAAATCGTGTCGGATAACTCAGAGGTCACAAGCGTCCCGTCGATCATGAACATCATGTTCATGGCGCCGACTTCCTGGACATACTTTTGCTCGCGGCCGTCAAGCCAAAGCACTTCGTTGAAACCTTCCAGTTTTGCGTCGCGCGCCGCCTTGAAGCTCGCCGCGTAGTTCCCGCCTGTCTTCGCGCGGCCCACACCGCCTTTCACCGCGCGGACATAGCGCGTTTCAATGCGGATACGGATCGGCTTCATGCCATCCGGATAATAAGAGCCGGTGGGCGAGGCGATGACAAAATAGATGAAACGCGTGGCTGTGTGCGCGCCAAGGCTCGAACCGTCCGCGATAAGAGCGGGACGGATGTAAAGGGAAGTCCCTTCACTTTTGGGCACCCAGTCACGGTCCAGATCGACTAAGCGGGAGATGGCTTCCACCTGAAAATCTTCGTCAAGCACAGGCATGCACATGCGCATGGCGCTGTTATTCATGCGCCGCGCGTTATCCAGGATGCGAAACAGCCCCACTTCGCCGTTATCGAGTGCGTAGGCTTTTGCCCCTTCAAAAATTTCCTGCGCGTAATGGAAAACAGGAGACGCCGGATTGAGCGAGATATTCTGATAAGGGACGATGCGGGGATCAAACCAACCGCGCCCCTCCTCGTACTCCACCATGAACATATGATCGGAAAACGATCGGGCGAATCCCAGGGTACTTTCATCGATCGGTTTTTGTTTTTTTGTGTCGGTTTTTGTGACCTTAATTTCCATGCTCGACCCCTTTCGTCCGGACTAGACGCATTTCGCGCCCTGTTTCAGCGCTTCTTCATTCAGGGCCACAAGCGACGCTTTAGGCCCCGTAAACATGGCTTTTAACATGGCGACAATCGTGTCATAGGATAAGAGCTTTGTCGCTTCTATGAAAGCCCCCAGCATCGCCATGTTCGCGACGCGCGGATTGCCGATTTCCGCGGCAATTTCCATGGAGGGCACATAAATCGCACGCACATCCTCCCGGGTCACTTCCCGCTTCACAATGGAGGTGTTCACGAAAATGGCACCGCCTGATTTGACCGTCGCTTCGAACTTGTCAAGCGACGGGAGGTTCATCGCAATAAGGTAATCGGGTTCCAAAACGATGGGCGAGATGATCTCGCCTTTTGCGATCGCGACGCCGCAGTTGGCTGTTCCCCCGCGCATCTCCGGTCCGTAAGAAGGAAGCCAGCTGACATTTAAGCCTTCGTACATGCCGGCTTCGGCCAGTGTTTTTCCGATCGCCATGACCCCCTGTCCGCCAAAGCCGGAAATAAGAATCTCATGATAATCCATCTTACGCCTCCCTTTTGGTCACATCGCGAAAGACACCCAAGGGGAAGGCGGGAATCATATTCTCATTCAGCCATCCCAACGCTTCCACAGGCGTCATGCCCCAGTTTGTCGGGCAGGTGGACAAGACCTCAATCATGGTGAAGCCGAGTCCCTGGATTTGGATTTCAAAGGCCTTCTTGATCGCCCTTTTGGCCCTTGCGATCTGGGCCGGTGTCGTCACTGAGACGCGCTCAATATAGGCGGCACCCCCGAGGGTTGACAGCATCTCGGCCATTTGGATAGGTGAGCCGTAGTGCTCAAAAGAGCGTCCCATGGGGGCGGTGGTCGCCTTTTGCCCGACAAGGGTCGTCGGCGCCATCTGGCCGCCCGTCATGCCGTAGACGGCATTGTTGACAAAGATCGTCGTGATCTTTTCACCGCGCATCGCGGCGTGTACAATCTCGGCCGTCCCGATGGCCGCCAAATCCCCGTCTCCCTGATAGGTGAAAACCACATTGTCGGGGAGCACGCGTTTGATCCCGGTTGCCACCGCCGGGGCGCGGCCGTGGGCCGCCTCGTGCATGTCGCAGTTGAAATAGTCGTAGCAGAACACCGCGCAACCGACCGGGGCCACCCCGACCGTGTCACCTAACACATCCAGTTCCACGAGCGTCTCCGCGACGAGTTTATGGATCACCCCGTGTGTGCAGCCGGGGCAGTAGTGCATCTCAACGTCGGTTAAACCCTTTGATTTTTCATAGACAATGGCCATCATCCTACCTCCCCAGTGCTTTCTTTGCGGCTTGGGCCACTTCTCTCGGTGTGGGGATCACGCCCCCGGCCTGCCCGATAAAGGAAACAGGCTTCACGCCGTTCACGCCGATTTTGACATCGTCCACCATCTGGCCGGTGCTCATCTCAACGGTGACCACGGCTTTCACACTTTCCTGTGACGCCGCCTCATGGAGGGCGTCATAGGGGTAAGGCCAGACGGCGATGGGGCGAAAGACCGACGCCTTGATGCCCTCTTCGCCCAACAGCCTGGCCGCGGCTCTCGCAAGCCTTGCCGGTGTGCCGTAGGCGACAAAGAGGACCTCAGCGTCTTCTTGGTCGCTGATGTCGTAGCGCTGTTCATTTTCGATGATCCGCTGGTATTTGGCTTCCAAGCGCCTGTTATGTTCATTGCAGGCGTCGGGGTCAATGAAAAGCGAGTTGATGATATTGGGCGGACGCTTTCCCTTTGTGCCTGTGGTGGCCCATGTTTTTTCAGGCAAATCCGAAGCGGGCGAATGGCGCCATTCGACCGGTTCCATCATCTGGCCGATCATGCCGTCCAAAAGCATCATGACGGGGATCCTGTACTGATCCGCCAAGTCAAAGGCTTCCTGCATCAGATCGACGACCTCTTGGATGGTGGCGGGCGCCAGGACGATTAAGCGGTAATCCCCGTTGCCGCCTCCCCGGGTCGCCTGGAAGTAGTCACCCTGCGCGGGCTGGATGGTCCCAAGCCCCGGGCCGCCCCGCATGACGTTCACGATAACGGCGGGGAGTTCCGCTCCGCACATGTAGGAAATACCCTCCTGCTTCAGGCTGATCCCCGGAGAAGAAGAGGAGGTCATGACCCGAGCGCCGGCGCCCGAAGCGCCGTAGACCATGTTGATGGCCGCGATCTCCGACTCCGACTGCAAGAAGACGCCGCCTGCTTTTTCCATATGGAGCGCCATGTATTCGGGCACCTCGCTTTGCGGCGTGATCGGATAGCCGAAGTAACAGCGACAGCCGGCGCGTATGGCCGCCTCCGCAATCGCTTCATTGCCTTTCCATAATTCTTTTGCCATCTTCGTCCCTCCTATAAGCGTTCGACCGTGATAATGGAATCAGGACACATACGCGCGCAGTTCGCGCAGGCGATGCACTTATCCATCTCCACGATCGTCGCCGGGTGATACCCTTTACGATTGGTTTTTGTGTCGTCGAGGAAAATAATTTTCACAGGACAGACATGGACGCATAATCCGCATCCTTTGCATCGATCCTGTCGAAAGCTTACTCTTCCAGCCATGCAAAATGCCCTCCTTTGGCGTCGTCCAACTCCCACGGCTTGATCATGTAGATCCGGATAGGAAAAAATGAAGCCTGGAGGCGGCCCTCCAACAGACTTTCAAACTTTTCTTCTCCCACCGTGTAAATGAACGGCAATTCTAATGTGCTTGCGATATCCGCCACAAAGGCGTCGCCTTTAATGATGTCATTTTCTTCCGTTTCACGGCCCAGATGCGTCGTGTTAATGAGCCCTGTCACCGGTTGGCGGCTCAGTTGTTCTGTTTCTTTGATATATTGAATGACCTGATCTTTGGATCTGTTCTCAGGGCGATTATGGTTCACACAGAACCAAAAATCGTGGGGGACCGTGTCAAGCTGCGTTTTGTAATAGCCGAGTACGCGGGCACCGACCGGGTCGCCTCCGACGTCGATGATGCTTTTTTTGTGATCGTGGGAGAATATTTTCATAATCTCCGCGGGGAGCGCGGGAATATCTATTTTTCCCTGTCGGGAGGTCACGAGCACTTCCACGCCTTCTTTTTCCAATTCTCTTTTTCGCTCATAAGAGCGAAAATAAGGATTCACAATGTCAAGGTCGACAAGGGTAGTCTTTTGCCCCTCACGCGCCATCCGGATCGCAAGATTCACCGCGAACTCCGTTTTGCCCGTACCGTAATGGCCCGAGATGATCGTGATCTTTTTATCGGGGAGCATCATGGGGGATCCTCCTGTTCGTAACGATTGACGGGCAACTCACCGGACAAGGCCTTGCCGACGGTGTCCGCCAAGGCGCTCAATTCATCCTCGCCGGGATAGATGGTCACAGGCGAAATGAAGGACACGCGTTTGGAGATCCACTCGATCAGATAGGGATCGTAGGCAAGTCCCCCTGTCAAAATAATGGCATCAATTTTTCCCTTTAACACGGTGGCGGCCGCGCCGATTTCCTTTGCGATCTGGTAGGCCATCGCCTCCATGACAATCTTGGCCTTTTCATCCCCCTCCTCGATGCGGCGGTCGATGGCGATCGCGTCGCCCGTCCCAAGGTAAGCTATGAGGCCGCCTTTTCCGATGAACTGTTTTTCTATGGCCGCCTGGTTATAATGGCCCGAAAAGGCAAGTTCAATGACATCTAAAAACGGCAATCCGCCTGTTCGCTCCGCCGAAAAGGGGCCGTCGCCCGAAAGGGCGTTGTTGACATCGATGACGCGGCCTTGCTGGTGCGCGCCCACCGAGATGCCGCCGCCCAGATGGGCAACAATGAGGTTCAAGTTCTCATAGTGGCGTTTTTGTTCTTTGGCATAGCGGCGGGCGACAGCCTTTTGATTCAAAGCGTGGAAGACCGATTTGCGTTCGATGGCGGGCCAGCCCGAAAAGCGGGCTAAAGGTTCCATCTCATCCACGATGACCGGGTCCGCGATATAGGCTTTGAGCTTTAAAGGCTTGGCAATACCATAGGCGATGATCCCGCCGAGGTTGCTGGCGTGTCGGCCGTAGCGGCAACTTTGCAAATCCTCCAACATGGCCTCGTTCACTTCATAGACGCCGCCCTGTAAGGGGTGCAACAGTCCGCCGCGGCCCACGATGGCGTCCATGGACGACAAAGGGATCTCGGTCTGTGTGAGTGCCTCACAGATCAAGGCTTCCCGCATGTCTTTTTGATCGGAAAGCTCCGGCAAAGCCGTCAATTCATCACCATGGCGGATGGTTTTCGTGAAAACGGGGATGTCCTTGTCAAAGACACCGAACTTGGTGGACGTAGAACCGGGGTTAATTACAAGCAATCGAGTCATTCGTTCATTCCCTTTTGTGAGGCGAGGTAAAGCGCCAGTGCGATGGAGTGGAGCTTTGTGTCGGCGTGATCGCTGCGTGAGGTCAAAACAACAGGCGCTGTGGCCCCGAGGACGATGCCGGCACCCGGTGATTCCATAAGAAAAGAAATCGCCTTGTAAAGAACATTGCCGGATTCAATGTTAGGCATTAAGAGAATGTCAGCCTTTCCCGCGACGGGGCCCCCGATGTTCTTATGGCGCGCCGCTTCTGCAAAAAGCGCGTTATCAAGCGCCAAGGGTCCGCCCACCGTGCATCCCGCGATGAGGCCTTGTTGGTTCATGGCGACAATTTGTTCGGCGTCAAGGGTGGCGGGCATTTTCGGGTTAACGGTCTCAAGTGCCGCGACACACGCGACATGGGGGTTTTCAATACCCATAAGATGTGCGGCCTCGACCGCGTTCTCGAGAATATGTTTTTTTGTTTCAAGATCGGGGGCAATCGACATCGCGGCGTCCGTGATAATAAGGGGGCGTCCTAAAGAGGGAATAAAAAAGAGACCGATGTGCGATAGCAGACGACGGTCTCGAATCCCGGTGTTTTTATCCAGTATGGCCCGTAAGATGACGGCGGTCCCGACAAGGCCCTTCATAAGCGCGCGGGCATCGCCCGCGCGTACTATGTCGACAGCCAGTCGGCAAGCTTTTGCGTCGTCGGGTTCATCAATAATCTCATAGGTATATTGGGCGATATGATTTTTTTCCAAAAGTTTCAATATGTCAGGTTTTCTCCCGACAAGGAGCGGGTCACAGATCCCCAGTGTAAAGGCGCGATCCACAGCGCGGAGGACATCGTCATCGTGGGCGGCCGCGACGACGATACGCTGTCGTCTCAGCGTCTTTAACCGATCACTCATAAAATCGAATGACTGGACCAAAAAATACCCCCTCCGGTGCTGTCATGAAAACGGGCAACTGCTCTTGACCAGTGTACTCTACGAGATTATAAAAGGTCAAACCAAAAGGCGGACGGTGCTTTAAATTTTTCGTCTGAAAATAGTGTGATCGAGGATGCCGTCGGCGTAGTACTCTTGGCTGTACAGCACCACTTGGTTCTCGATATTGTAAGCCTGCTCGTTCAGATAAAGGATCGGATCGCCTTCTGCGATATGAAGGATTTCGCTTAATCGTGAATCCGCAATAATAGGCTTTACTCCCGTCACATCATAAGCCACTTCTTCGTGGCAGAATTTTTCCAGAAAATGGAAGACGTTGTGTTCAAGGTCCGCGTGCGTGTAGCTGAAGTCGTCAATGATCGAGAAAGCGATGTAATCAATAAAGAAAATGGCGGGTTTTTCGTCCGCGAGTATGAGTTTGACCACCGTCAAAATGGGTGTATTCAGCGACACTTGCAGCTTTTCGGCGATCATTTCGTCGTTCGTTTTTACCTCAACGCCCAAGAGCACCGCCTGTGACTTATAGCCCGCAAAGCGCAGCATGGTGCCAAATTCCATTTCAAGATCGATGCGTGTGTTGAGGTCAACGACATGACGATTGATGACGGTGCCGATCCCGCGGCGCCTGGAGATGAAACCGTCCTGTTCCAATATGGCGAGTGCGTCGCGTAATTGTGTGCGGCTGATTCCCAACTCGGCAGACAATTCAGTTTCTGTGGGCAGTCTGTCAGTATCTTTAAAGCGCCCGTCACGAATATCCGCAAGCAGGATATTCCATACCGTATCTCGAATGTAATGGCCGTCGGGCATTTAACTTCCCTCTTCACTGCTTATAAATGCGCTAAATTGAGCTAAACTGAGGCCTTGTTGATCAGGGCAAGGGCTCATTATTTTGAGTGTCGTTATTATACATGATAATACCAGGACATTCAATTGGCATGACTAAGTGTTTGAGTGCTGAACGGGATCATTTGCAGGACAGTCCGCCCCGATCGTGGTAGACTCACATAAGAATAATCAAGCGAGGAAAACGTATGGTCAAGCATCGAAAATTGCAACAATGGGTGGACGAGATGACAGCGCTTCTTGAACCGGAGCAGGTGTACTGGTGTGACGGTTCCGAAGAGGAAAATGAACGTCTGTTGGAGCTTTGTGCGTCAACGGGCGCCGCGGTGAGGTTGAATGAAAATACGCGGTCGGGCTGTTATCTTTTCCGAAGTGATCCTTCTGACGTGGCGCGGGTGGAGGATCGGACCTTCATCGCTTCGTTAAAAGAAGAGGATGCGGGACCGACTAATAATTGGATTGACCCCCACGAGCTCCGTGACACGATGACGGATCTTTACCGCGGCGCGATGCGTGGGAGAACACTCTACGTCATCCCCTTCAGCATGGGGCCGCTTGGTTCTCCGGCCGCCAAGATCGGTATTGAATTGACGGATAGCGCCTATGTGGTCACCAATATGCGCATTATGACGCGCATGGGCCAAGAGGTGCTTCAGCTGTTGGGCGAAGAGGGTGAATTTGTCCCCTGCCTCCACTCGGTCGGCGCCCCTTTGTTGCCGGGAGAAGAAGACGTTCCCTGGCCCTGTGCCCCCATGGATAAAAAATACATCAGCCATTTCCCGGAAACGCGTGAGATTTGGTCCTACGGATCGGGTTACGGCGGGAACGCGCTGTTGGGGAAAAAATGTTTTGCGCTCCGCATCGCCTCAGTATTGGCCCGCGATGAGGGCTGGCTGGCCGAACATATGCTGATTTTGAAACTCATCTCGCCTGAGGGCAAAGTTTATTATGTTTGCGGCGCCTTCCCCTCCGCCTGCGGCAAGACAAACCTTGCCATGCTGCGCCCGACGATTCCGGGCTGGCAGGTTGAAACCGTGGGCGACGATATTTCATGGATGCGCTTTGGTGAAGACGGGCGACTGTATGCCATTAATCCCGAGGCGGGCTTTTTCGGCGTCGCCCCGGGCACTTCATACGAATCGAACCCCAACGCCATGGACTCCGTGTGCTCGGACACCATCTTCACGAACGTCGCCTTAACCGACGACGGCGATGTCTGGTGGGAGGGTATTGACGACCCGGCGCCGCCTCATCTGGTCGACTGGCACGGAAATGACTGGAGTCCTGACAAGAAAGAAAAGGCGGCGCATCCGAATGCCCGCTTCACAGCGCCCGCAAAAAATTGTCCCTCCATCGCCCCCAACTGGGAAGACCCCGAGGGCGTGCCGATCGACGCGATCCTGGTCGGCGGCAGGCGCCCCTCCACGGTCCCCTTGGTGTACCAGAGCTTTGACTGGGAGCACGGCGTTTTCTTAGGCGCCATTATGGGTTCCGAGATCACGGCCGCTGTCATCTCCGACAAGATCGGACAGGTCAGGCGCGATCCCTTCGCGATGCTGCCCTTCATCGGCTACCATGTCGGCGACTACTTGGAGCATTGGCTTTCGATCGGTCGGGCGGCGGATGCCGACAAACTGCCAAAGATTTTCGCGATCAACTGGTTTAGGCGCGGCGAGGACGGACATTTCCTATGGCCGGGTTTTGGCGAAAACAGCCGTGTATTAAAATGGGTGGCCGAGCGTTGCGACGGCAGCGTCGGCGCGAAGGAAACGCCCATTGGGTACATGCCCCAAATTGAAGACCTCGACCTTCAGGGCCTTGACATTCCAGAAGAAGACTTGGAGGCCATTACGACGATTGACCCGGATGAATGGGCCGCGGAACTGGACGCGGTCGAGGCGCATTTTGAAAGTTACGGGTCGAAAATGCCAAAAGAACTGTTCGAACAGCTTCGGCGTGTTCGACAAAATTTGGAACAGGATTAGGAGCGCTGCCACATGATTTCCAAACGAGTACAAAACATGTCTCCTTCGCAGACATTGGAGCTGAACAGCAAGATCGCAAAATTGCGTCAGGAAGGCCAAAGCATCATCGCGTTGAACAGCGGGGAGCCTGACTTTAATACACCGCCTCCCATCATCGAGGCGGCGCACCAGGCGATGCTTTCCGGCAAGACGAAGTACACGCAGACGCCGGGTATCCCTGAACTTCGAGACGCGATCGCAAGAAAATTTAGAAGAGACAACCAACTGATTTATTCGGCCGATGAAATCATCGTGTCAACCGGCGCCAAATACGCCTTGACCAATACCTTCATGGCGCTATGCGACCCCGGAGACGAGGTCATTATCCCGACACCCTGCTGGGTCAGCTATGTTGAAATGGTGAAGTTGGCAGGCGCAATCCCGGTGCTGGTGCCGGTGCATCCGGATAACCAGCTGGACATGGAAGCCATAGAACAGGCCATTACAGCACGCACGAAAATACTATTATTGAACAGTCCCAATAACCCCACAGGCGCGGTCTATCCGAAAAAGAGTTTAGCGCGCGCGGCGGAGCTTGCTTTAGCGCACGATTTTTACATTGTCTCGGACGAAGTGTATGAAAAACTGATCTACGGCAGCACGCCTCACATCAGTGTCGCCTCGTTCTCTGAGGCGATCAAGGCGCGCTGTATCACGATCAACGCGCTGTCAAAGGCCTACGCGATGACAGGTTGGCGCATCGGTTACGCCGCGGGTCCTCGCGATGTCATCAAGGCGATGTCAGCCATTCAGGGGCATACGACCTCAAACGCGACCTCTTTTGTGCAATGGGCGTCCGTCACGGCGTTGGATGGATGCGATGACTATGTTGAAACCATGCGTCAAGCGTTTGAAGCGCGGCGCGATTACTTGTATGAGCGTGTCTCAAAGTTCCCCGGTTTTCGCTGCCCCCTCCCGGATGGCGCGTTTTATTTATTCCCGGATGTCTCGGATCTTTTCGGCCGCAAATCTAACAACCGGACGATCGACGGCGCGTCGGCGCTTGCCGAATATCTGTTAGAGGAAGCGGGGGTGGCCTTGGTGCCGGGGAATGCGTTTGAAGCTCCGCGGGCGATCCGGATGACCTACTCTAATTCCATGGAGAATCTTGTGGAGGCCATGGACCGAATCGAGCGCGCGATCTTACAACTGGCCTAAAGAAAGGAAAACGCGTGGCACTCTTTAGAAAAGAATCGAAGGGCGACTTCAACACGGAATACCCTTCGGGCGAAAAACGTTTCACTAAGATCTACTCACAGGGAGTGGTCGATGGCATCGAGATCTGGGTCGATCAAGTGACAGGCGTGAATTACCTTTATCACTATTCGGGCAATTCAGGCGGCCTGACACTCCTCGTTGACCGTGAGGGACGACCCATCATCTCGACGCGACAAAGTTAAACGCTGAGTATGTTATGCAGCAAGAACACCGAGAACTGAGGCGCGATGTGCCGAACAGTGAACACGCGGTGTTGTTCATCCACGGCATTTGCAGCTCCCCTGTTTTCTTTACTGACTTTTACGCGCATGTCCCCGAAGATTGGAGCATGCGTTCCGTCCTGATTGAGGGGCACGGCGCGACCACGAAGGACTTCTCCCATTCGTCCATGGACGAATGGAGACAGCAGATTGACGACGTGGTCGATGAATTGGCCAAACAACATCGTGCCATCCTGATCGTCGGCCATTCCATGGGCACGCTGTTTGCGATCGAGCAGAGCGTTCGCCGCCCCGATAAAATTAAGGCGCTTTTTCTCTTGGCCGTGCCTTTGAAAGCAAGACCGCATGTGAAGGCGGCCTCTCAATCAATCCGAACGGCGCTTGACTTGCCGTCAGGGGACGACCCGGCTGTTGAGGCCGCAAAAAGGCTGTACAGCATCGAGCCTGACCGCAAGGTATGGCATTATTTTGGCTTTATCCCGCGCTATTATGAATTGCACCATGTCATGCAGGAGACAAGGGCACGGGTGCTGGACGTCGAGGTCCCGTGTTATGTGTTCCAGTCAAGGCACGATGAGATTGTGTCCGAAAAATCGTATGACATGATGGCCGAGAACCCTAACATCCAACTTCACTGGCTCGAGCATTCGGACCATAAGTACCATCCGCCCAAGGACAAGGTGTATTTGCTTCAGCGTTTTGACGCGCTCTGCCAAGTGATCGCTTGACCCATTTGGGGGCTTAGCCTTTAGTCTTCAATCTCGATTTCGATTGATTCCGGTTCAGGCTTTGCCTCCCTTTTGGGAAGGCTCAGCTCCAACACGCCGTCTTTGAACTTTCCTTTAATCTCATCGGTTTTGACCCCGCTGACATCAAAGGATCTGCGGCAAGAACCGTAAGAACGCTCTTTATAAATATAGTTCTTACGCTCTTCTGTTGTCTCGCTGTTTTGTTCCGCTGTGATCGTCAGGTATTTGCCCTCAAGATTAATCTTGATATCTTCCTTTTTCGCGCCGGGAAGATCGGCCTCCAAAAGGAAATGGTCACCCATGTCCTGGATGTCCACTTTAAATCCGCGGACACCTGAAAAATCCTGCAAGAACGAATTACCGAAGAAGCGATTGAAGTCACTCACTAAACCGCGGTCACGTCTGCCGTAAGGAATTAAATCAAACATGTTATCGTCCTCCTTGTTTATTTTCGTACAAGTTTATTTTAATCAGTTGTTTTGACAAAAAAAGTAAAAACTTTTGTAGGAAATCTGAAATTTGGCACTCTAAGCATGAGAGTGCTAATAGTCGGATGCCTTTTCTTTGATATAGTTGACTGGATCAAAGGCGATAACGAGAGGAAGAAAATAAGAGACGATGAAGAAGCGGTTAGGCGTCGGCATTACAGCGGCCATCTGTTCAGCGCTGTTATTTGGAATATCGCCCGCGATTGCCAAACTGGCCTACGAGGGCGGAAGTAATCCCGTGACCATGACCTTCACGCGCGCCTTGTTTGCGATTCCCGTCCTCATTATTATTCTCCGCCTTTTACATGTCCCGCTTCGGCCTTCGAAGGAAGAGCTCAAAGCGGTGCTGCCCGTCAGTTTCTTTGGCGCTTTTGGGACCACCATCCTGCTTTACTCCTCCTACGCTTACATTGGCGTGGGGACGGCGACGGTGCTGCACTACGTCTTTCCTGTGCTGGTCATGTTGGGCGGACTTTTGTTTTTCAAAGAAAAACTCTTATGGTGGAAGGTCCTCGCCCTCGTTTTCGGCTTTTTGGGCGTGTTGTCATTTATTGGGGAGCGGGGCCAAAATGACCCCAAAGGAGTCGTTTTAGCACTTCTTTCAAGCGTGACCTACGCGGCGCTCATGATCGGCGTTGAGCAGTCGGCCATTTCCAGAATGCATGTATTAAAGATGGCATTTTATACGAATATTATCTCGGCCACCGCATCCTTGATCTACGGTGTCGTCACGCGTTCACTTCAATTTACAATGAGCGCTCCCGCCTGGGGCTACTCCCTGCTTGTCTCCATGATGGTGGCGATCGGGGCCGTCTCGCTTTTGAATTTTGCGATCATCCGATGCGGCGCTTCAACAACCTCCATCATCGCGATGCTGGAGCCTTTGACCGGGGTGCTATTTGGCTACTTGCTTTTAAGGGAACAAATCACCCTGATGAACGCCTTAGGCTTCGTCCTGATTGCCGCGGGCGTCATCCTTGTGTCGCGTTTTTCAAAAGAATCCGCCTAATGGATCCTCGTCACTTCCAGATCTTCATCCACTAGGAGCGTAAAGGCTGTGACTTGTTTCACCTCCTCGCCGAATCGTTGCGTGATGACAATATCCGCGGTACCCGGCGATTTGCCGAACAAGCCCACAAGGTGGTCGTAGGTCACATAACGGCCGTCATCTTGGTAGTTATCCGGGAGGTTATCAAGTTGGCTTAACAACACCACATTTTCATCCGACACATCGACCTCGTATTGAATGTGACGCTCTTCGTATCGGTATGCGCCGCATACGACCACATAACCGATGTCAGTTCGACGTTCGCCGTCGCTGTCCAACACCCGCAAATCTATCTTATCGGTCAAAAGATAGGAGAGCCAGCTATCATACTGGTAAAGGTAATGGCCCTCTGCCGCGGCCAGGTCAAAAAAGAGATCGTGAAGATCGATATCGGCAAGTGTGGATAAAAGCGAATCTGAGTTGTCACGAAAAGAAATCTTCTCCCCTGACATATACTCCGCGTCGAACTCAATGCCAAGTCCTGGCGGCAGGCCGTTCGTATGGTTATAGATGCCATTCTTTTTGGCGAGCTCATGTTCATCAATGACCGCATGCAGCCGGTCAAGCGAAGACAGCGGCGCGTCAAAGGTGACATCCGCGACCCTTTGTTGATTCCAATAGGTTTGAATGCTGACCACGGCCTTATCGTCAAAGCGCTCTAATTTGAAAAAGCAGTTATGATAGCGGTTTGAAAAATTGGGCCGATAGTACTCGGATTCGAAGGCCTTAATATCCTTGGATTGGATGACCAACGGCGCATTCGACACATAGTGGTCATCGCGGCCGCCGGGCATTTCGGCCTTGGAGCTCTTTTTGGCAAACGCGCGATCCACGAAGGGTTTGAACAGCGCATCGAGCGCCTCTGTAAAAGTCTCATAATGTTCGGGGAAGCGATTCTTGCCGCGGGCTGTGACGCATGAGCCGTCCGATAAACCAATCGACAGGCTGAACCCTTCGATCTCATCTGAATCTTCATGACCGGCGTCAAAGCCGTCCCAGTCTAAGACATTGTATTTTTTGACAACGGCCGCGACTTCACGCAAAAAACTTTTCTTCACTTTCTCATCCGAGTAGACAAAACCCGTGCCGTACTCAATATGCACATTGGCGCCGCCCTTCTCCTTTTGGACGCCGTACACGTAATTGTCATCCCTCATGATCCCTGTATGCTTAAAATTAAAATCAGTGATGCCCATGTCTTCCTCCACCTCAATGCCACGTTGGGGCAGCACACAGGCGCCCAACGTTGCTATGCACAGTAAAATAATGAGTAAAATCGAATATTTTTTCATCTTCTTCACCTCATGAATCCGGTGACGCTGTGGGTGCGGGAACGATGCCTGTCTGAAGCCATTATGGTGTGTATAGTTAATCATGAAACAGCCGATTACTCAACCAATTAGGGGCGCTTGTGAATTTTCGCTCACCAGAGGATAATGAACCAGGGAGGATTCCAATCCATGCATGATGTCGCCATTATCGGGGCCGGTGTCACAGGCTGTGCCCTGGCCTATACCTTATCGTCTTACGAGATTTCCGTTTTGCTGCTTGAAAAAGAAAACGACGTCGCCATGGGCGCCACCCGCGCCAATACCGCGATTATTCACGCGGGCTTCGATCCCGAGCCCCATAGCTTTATGGGGAAACTGAATGTCGAAGGCAATAGGGCCTGCTACGCCCTGTGTGAGGCGCTCGACGTCGAACATCGAAGGACCGGTTCCTGGGTGGTCGCCTTTGACAAAGAACAGCGTGACGCACTCGATGTACTCCACCAACAGGGCATCGAAAACGGCTGTAAGGGCCTTGAAATAGTATCGGGCGATGAAGCCCGAAAAAGAGAACCCAACCTCTCCTCTGAAATCATTGGGGCCCTTTGGGCGCCGGAGGCAGGGGTCATCAATCCCTGGGAATTTGCGCTCGCCATGGCCGAGGTGGCGGTGCGAAACGGCGTCCGCTTCATGCCCAACACGGAAGTGACCGGAATTACTGGGGCATCCGATCACTATGACATCGAGACAACCGAGGGGCATTACCGGGCCCGTTATGTGGTCAACGCCGCGGGTGTCGAAAGCGATAGCATTCACAACATGGTGGCAGGCCCCGCTTTTCACATCGTGCCGACACGGGGCGAATACTATCTTTTGGATCGGAGCATCGGGACGCTTGTAAAATCCATCGTGTTTCAAAGCCCTACGAGCGCGGGGAAGGGTATCACCGTGTCCCCCACCATCCACGATAACTTTCTCATCGGGCCGAATTCCGAGAAAATTAATGACCCACAGGATACCTCCGTCACCCGTTTGGCGCTTGACGAGATCCGGGAAGCGGCCCGACATTTGGTGCCCTCCCTCGATACGAGGGCGAGCATCCGTAACTTTGCGGGCGTGCGCGCCAACAGCGATATCAACGATTTTTACATTGCTTTCACAGCACCCGGATTTTTAGATTTGGCGGCCATTAAATCGCCGGGACTGACCTCTGCGCCGGCCGTTGCGCGCCTGGCAAAAGATATGTTAAAAGCAGAGGGTCTATCGCTTTCCCAAAAAGCACATTGGAAGGGCGGGCGCCAAGTCATTCGCTTTAAGGAGATTCCTGAAGAAGAACGCAAAGCCTTCGTCAAAAACAATCCGCTTTACGGGCGCGTCATCTGTCGCTGTGAGACGATTACAGAGGGCGAAATTGTCGCCGCGTTGAAAAGAGAGATCCCGCCCGTGTCAATCGACGGCGTCAAACGCCGCGCGGGAACCGGCATGGGGCGCTGCCAGGGGGGCTTTTGCGGACCGAGAGTCCTTGAGATCATCGCGCGGGAACAAAAACGCGACCCGCTGACCATCGAGGAGGATGCCCGGGGAAGCCAAGTCTTGACGGGCACAACAAAAAGGGAGGACTGTGCCCATGCGTGACCCTTATGAGCTCATCGTCATCGGCGGAGGCCCTGCCGGCTTGAGCGCTGCCATCAGCGCTAAAAATAACGGCCTATCTCAGATTCTTGTCGTTGAACGAGATGTAGAACTTGGCGGGATCCTGAACCAGTGTATCCACAACGGCTTCGGCCTCCATTACTTCGGCGAGGAGCTCACGGGCCCTGAGTATGCATGGCGCCTGCGCGATCAGCTGGACACGATGGACATCGACGTGGTGACCGACACCATGGTGCTCTCATTTGAAAAACAAGGGCCTGTTTACCACCTCACGATCATGAGCGCCAAAGACGGTTACCGGACCCTTCGAACCGACTCGATCATCCTGGCCATGGGCTGCCGTGAAAGGACACGGGGCGCCATCCAGATCCCCGGCGCGCGCGGCGCCGGCATCTTAACCGCCGGTACGGCCCAGCGCTATGTCAACATGGAAGGCTACATGGTGGGCCG
>DIRK01000056.1:0-3634 GCA_002427535.1 Mageeibacillus sp. UBA5438
CTGCACCCTACTGCATCTTTCGAGTGGATTGTATTCGTTTTGGAGTACGATGCCAAAGAAGAAATCCGCTGTTGGGATACCCACGGCGGATTTTTTGTTTATCACAAATCGAACCTAAAAATGTTGGGTATAAACGTCTCACCGAATGTTTTTATACCCATCCGATACAGGGCTTTCGCGTGAATTCTGTCGTGCCAAAGAAATCTTCGAAGCACCTTCGGCAGAGACCATTGTTCTCCCAGCTCCCGTCAAAGACCTTGCCTGAAAGGTAATCATCTCTTGTTTCCAGCGCTTGAAATCCGCGTATGCGGTTTTCAAGCATCGTACCCTCGTTCGAGACCTCAACGCCGATTTCTCCCCAATAGTACGCGTTGACATTTTTCGTGTGCCGGTACATCTCCTCTGCCGTGACAGGGGTCAAGCCATAGAAGGTTTTTCTGGGGGTGTAAACTGTTTTATGTGGGTCGGGAAAAGCCTCATAAAGCGCGAGGAAGTCTTTTGCGGATTGCAATACACGAGCTTTCAATAAATTGTAGTTTTCAGGCGTTAAATCGTCTCGCTCGCTGTCAAAGAGCACATCGGAATCAGCATCCGCAATGTCAAGTGTGGATTCCTTTTCTTGTCGATTGCAAGGGTGAAGGAAATGGGGAGATCTTCTTTCGCCCAAGTTAAAAATGACCGGACCTCCGCGGGCATCTTGCGCATGGCAGTCAAGTCCAGAATGTTGGTGTAAATCCCTTTTCCCTGTAGAAGGGTCCTAGTACTCTTGTCTCCCCACCCTAGGCTGGGCAAACATTTGTTCTTATTCGCATCATCCCCAATCACTTCTCGATTTCTTTTTCACGTTTCCAATCGTGGTAGTCTGCCATGTCATGGTACTTCTTGGCCACGGTCCACCGCTTGTGCTACTCCAGTAAAAGGGCGCCCATTAAACGCGTCATACTTTCTTCGTTAGGAAAGATTCGGATCACACGTTCGCGGCGGCGTCACTCCTCATTCAACCGTTCCACACTGTTCGTCGTCCGCTGCCGTTTGCGTTAGCGCTCTGGAACTCAGAAGATCGCCGTGACATCGTCAAATCCCAGGTCAAGTGTCTTCGCCTTAGGCGCGATCCTCTCCAAGTCACGCATAAGTGCCGATTAGGTACACGGTCAAGCCTATTGCGTGAGAAGTGTGTCTGGCAGCGCTGCCATATACTGCCAATAAATTGTTCGACTGCGGCTTTCACAAGCCCCTTAGGGTCATCAGAGGTGATGAGATCAACGCTTGAAAGACCACGCGTCTTTAAAGAGCCAAAGAAATCGTGCCACGCGTCATAGCTTTCACCGTCTCCCACCCTAAACCCTATAATCTCACGATGTCCCTCCCCGTTCACCCCCACCGCGATCAACATCGCCTTCGTGCGGATCGCGCCTGCTTCTCGGACCCACATATAAATGGCGTCCACCGTACTCTTTGAAAACGACACTCCGCATAGTTCCTGGGTGATCGCGCTCACCTTGTTCGTTGACACGCCCTGGATCACCATCTCCATCATGTTGAGCAGTAAAGCCGGCTCACTTGGCTCATAGCGAAAAAAGAGCTAGGTTGAAAAACTTCCGTCGCGTAATTTAGGGATATGAAGCACAAGGTTTCCTACGCGCGAAGGTGAGCCCACGTGTGCGGTAGCCGTTACGATACGTTTGGTGTCCTTTACTTCGTTCGTACAAACTTGGCGATGATCTGGCTTTCTGCCTCTGCGTTCAATACCACGTTAAAGACCCGTTCGAGTAATTGGTGAAGCGCATCGCTATACCCTTTCTACTGGTAGAGGGTGAAGTGTCTCTTTTTGTACCAAGCAATTTACACCACTTTATAGGACACTAGTCGCATGGCTTCCTCTTTTGTCGCACCCCGCGTAAAGGCTCCTATGACATTACTGGCATAGAGCAGGCTGTCATCTTCGTGATGCTCCCATACCGCGCGGATGATCATGGTGATACCTCATGCCTATTTTAAACATTTAAAGGCGTTGCCGCAAAAAAACAGCTCTCGGGAGCTGTTTTTTTGGGAGTATTAGTAAGTCAACGGACTGTAAGTCGATTGACCCATTTCTTTACACAAGTAAGCCTTCCGCGATCGCTTTTGTACTATCAAGCTCATCCGCGGTTGGATTCCAGTTTACAAGGACCGAGGGTTCGATGACCTTAAAGCCCGCGTCCGCCAAGTATTCTTGAAGCTTCTTGACGCTCTCGCCGGACCAGCCGTAGGTGCCGAACGCGGCCGCTTTTTTGCCTTCAAACTTCAAAGATTTCAAAAAGTGCATCCATCCGCCCACACTGGAAAGGATGTCATTTCCGACTGTGGGCGAGCCCACGGCGATCGCCTTGGAGCGGAACACTTCGGTCATGATTTCATTTTTATCCGTCTTTGACAGATTAAACACTTTGACGCGCGTATCGGGTGACAGTTCGCTGATATAAGCGCCGAGGCGGTTGGCTAGCTGCGCGGTCGCCTCCCACATCGTGTCATAGACGATGGTGATCTGGTCTTCTTGGTAGCGATCGCACCAGGCGGCGTATTTCTCGACGATCTGGAGCGGGTTGTCGCGCCAGACGACACCGTGGCTGGGCGCGATGATGTCAATCGGCAGGTTCAGGGCGATGATCTCCTCCAACTTCCTTTTCACCAAAGGTGAGAAGGGGTTCAGGATGTTCGCATAATATTTCATCGCTTCCTTCTCCAAGAGGCAGGGATCCGCTAAGTCATTAAACAATTCTTCAACGGCAAAATGCTGGCCGAAGGCATCGTTTGAGAACAAAATATTGTCGCCCGTCATGTAGCATGCCATGCTGTCAGGCCAGTGAAGCATGCGCATCTCAACGAAGACGAGCTGTTTGCCGTTTCCTAAATCGTAGGAGTCGCCTGTTTTCACGACCTGGAAATTCCAGTCGTCGCAGTGGAATTGGCCGGTGAGGCTCTTGACCGCGTTCGCTGTACAGTAGATGGGCGTGCCGGGAATCTCCTCCAGCAGGCTGTCAAGCGCTCCGGAGTGATCAATTTCGCCGTGGTTCACAATAATCGCGTCGATTTTCTTTAAATCGATCTCCTTTTTCAGGTTCTCGACAAAGCCATCCTTATGCGGTTTCCATACAGTGTCAATGAGCACCGTTTTCTCTTCTTCGATCAGGTAGGCATTCTGGCTTGAGCCATTCATGATGCTGTAGTCATCGCCGTGGAAGGAATCAAGTTCCCAGTCGATGAAACCGACCCAGCTGACGTTATTCTTGATGTGTTTTCTCATGTTGGTTTCTCCTTTGGGGAACACACCCATTTAATTTTTAAACTCTTTTATTAGCATACTATAAACGAAAAGAAACAACAGAGGAATAAGAAGCGAAATAGCGCCTTCTTCGTACCACAGGCACCCTTAGAGAGAAAAGCAGGGCGTATAATTGAGGCAAGAATGATCGAAAGGAGGGATCCTTATGAACACGCTAAAATGGAAACGTATCTATGACCCTGCACAAGCCTCTGACGGCGACAGGATTCTTGTCGATCAACTGTGGCCTCGAGGCGTCAGCAAAGAAAAGGCGGCGCTTGACGAGTGGGCCAAGCCTATCACGCCGAGCACGGAGATTCGAAAAGCCTATCA
>DIRK01000056.1:3886-12294 GCA_002427535.1 Mageeibacillus sp. UBA5438
ACGTCACCCTTGTATTTGCGGGAAAAACCCCTGACAGGACCCACCTTCCCGTGTTGAAACGTCAACTGGAACGGCAAGGCGTAAAAAGCGAAGCGCTTCCCGAAGAATAAAGAAAGGACTGCCGTCCCAGTATGCGACGGCAGTCCTTATGCTCGGGCGAGCGGATTTAGCTGTTATTTTTTCTTATTCTTCTTTTTATCTTTATCTTTTTTCTGGTTCATGAGTCCGAAAATCGCGGCCGCGATGCTGATCACTTGCTGCACGGAACTTTTATCTTTTGTGGTCTTTTTCTTCCCGCCAAACAGCGAGGCCACACCGCCGGAGACGCCGTGCACGACCAAAGCGAGCGCGTCCGCCGTCACACCGACAGCGTCCATGACCGCCTCCACATCGTCCAACAGGGCAGGCGTGGTGTCGGCCAGATCGTCGGTAATGTCGACGAGATTACCGCTGATGATTTCAACGTTTTGTAAAAGAGGCGGCAACTGTTCAACCGTCTCTTCAATGTCAGGTGAGATCTCTTTTACCAATTTGCTGGTGTTTCCCAAAAGAGAAGCCGCTTTGAACAAGAATACAGCCAAAGCAATCAGAGCGACCGCTCCGCTGATTCCGATCAGAATATAGATCAGCGCGCTTACGGGGATGCTGGCTTCCAGCAACATAATAAACATGGTTCGCTCCTCTCCTACGGCTGAGCTAGTAGACTACCTCAGGCGTTGAACGCTGTTTTATTTCTCTTCTTTCTTTTCCGCGGCTTTTTCTTTTTCTTCCACCGCTTCCACGATTTTTTCAGCCACATCGATGTCCGCTTCCGCGGCTTCTTTCACAAGGCGCCGGGCATCACGTGCGAGGGCGCGTGCTTTTTTGGCAACCACTTCCGCGGTCTCCTCCGCCTTCTCTTTAATGACGGCTCCCGTTTTCACCGAGTAATCTTTGACTGCGTGCGCACCCTTTGTCGCGGCTTCACATAACTGTTCCCGTGTCTTCTCGCCAGCCTGGGGCGCAAACAAAATACCAAGTGCGGCACCGCTTAAAGTTCCGAGAATCACACCGATTGTCACCTGGCGGCGACGGGTCCTTCTGTTCTGACCTGTGAAGGCACCAATAATTTCTTCAAAAAACATGCCACTCATCTCCCTTCTGCTGTAAAGACAATCTCTTGATTGAGTGTAGCCATTGTAACACATGTATAAAAGGGCAAACGGTATCCTGTGAACTGAAATGAAACGCCCGTCTCCTATGTTATAATTCACGCGTACCAAAATGACGTTAAAAGGCGTTTTGAGGAGAAAAATCATGAAACAAACCGGGGTTCGCTTGCGCCAGATCGTTGAGCTTTTTAGCTTCGCTGTAATCCGCGATTTCGATAAAATCGACTCTACTTGCATAAAAGTGGCGGATGTGACGCGTCCGGGGCTACAGCTGGCAGGTTACTTCAAACATGTCGGCTCGGACCGCATCCAGCTGATCGGTAACATGGAGATGGCTTTTCTTGAATCGCTGTCGCCCGAGGACCGCCGGGCGAGCATCGATCGCCTGTTTGCGACAGGCATTCCCTGCCTCATCTTGTCACGCAGCTACAAACCCTTTCCTGAATTGCTCGAAAGCGCCTCCCAATACAAGATTCCCATCCTCCAAAGCGATGAGGCGACCGCCACCATTTATGGCTCGCTTGTCAAATACCTCAATGTGGAATTGGCGCCCAAAACATTTTTACACGGAGGCTTAGTCGAAGTGCTGGGCGAAGGGGTGCTGATCTTAGGTGAGTCAGGTGTCGGTAAATCGGAGACCGCGCTGGAACTCGTGAAGCGCGGCCACCGCCTGATCGCGGACGACCTTGTGGAAGTCAGGAGGGTGTCTGACACGACCCTTTTAGGGCAGGCGCCTGAAAATATCCGCTACATGCTGGAAATCCGAGGGCTGGGGATCTTAGATATTAAGGAACTTTACGGTGTTTCATCCGTGAAGGAACAAGAAAGCATTGACTTCATCATCAACCTGGAATTTTGGAAAGAAACGGAATCCTACCGGAAAATAGAAACAGCAACAGAGACGACGACAATTTTAGGAGTCTCCGTTCCCTCCGTCACGATTCCTGTAAGGCCGGGGCGCAACCTCGCCATTATTGTGGAGTTTGCCGCCATCGATTTCAGACATAAAAAAATGGGTCATGACGCGATCAAGGAATTGACGGATCGCATCTACAATCGTTGACAAGAGGAGTGGCATTTGACTTTAAAAGGGACAACATTTAATCAACAAGTGGCGAAGCTACAATTGGAGAAGATCGCAGATCTCGTGGTTGAAGAAAACGCGCCTTTGGCGCCTTTGACGCGGATGCACGCGGGCGGTCCGGCGGATATTTTGGCCTTCCCGTATACACCACAGAGCGCCGCTTTGCTTGTGGGGATTTGCCGTCAGGAAAATTGGCCATTGACGGTGCTCGGGAAAGCGTCCAATGTCTTGGTAGCTGACCAAGGCGTGCGAGGCGTGACCCTGATGCTGTCGCCCTCCCTGGGCGGCATCACAAAGGACGGCGCGAAGCTTACCGTGGGTGCGGGTGTCCCCCTTTATGAGGTCTCAGCCTTCGCGGCGAGGCACTCTCTTTCAGGCTTTGAGTTCGCCCAAGGCATTCCGGGGTCGATCGGAGGCGCGATCTTCATGAACGCGGGAGCCTTTGATGGCAGCATGTCCAAGGTGGTCGTAAGGACGCGATTTATCGGGGCGTCGGGGGACATTTCGGAGATAGCCGGGGATGAGCACGATTTTTCTTATCGGCACAGTTATTTTTCTGTTCGACCCGACACTATTATCCTGGAGACCGAACTTCTATTAGAACCCTTTTCTTCTGTTTTGATTTACGAGAAGATGGCGGAACTGGCCGAGCGCCGTTATAAGACGCAACCCCTAGAGATGTATTCTGCGGGCAGCGCGTTTCGGCGGCCCGAAGGCTATTTTGCGGGCAAACTGATTACAGACGCGGGGATGAAGGGCTATACGCGACGTAAGGCAGGGGTGTCAAAAAAACACGCCGGTTTTATTGTCAACTACGGAGGCGCGTCAGCTCATGATATTTTGCAAATATTCCGCGATGTGAGACGCGCGGTTTTCGAGATGGAAGGCGTCGTGCTTGAGCCCGAGGTTCGTTTGGTCGGGGAGTGGGAAGACGACCCCTTTAATATGTCGGACGATAGGTGAGGATGCGATGGATATTACGATTGTGACAGGCCTTTCAGGGAGCGGTAAGAGTATGGCCGCTAAGATGCTTGAGGACATGGGATTCTTCTGCATTGATAATCTCCCGCCCCAGCTTGTCGTCGACCTGACGCGCGTGCTCTCCCAGGACGCGGCTGAGGACGATGACACAAGGGAGTCAGCCCGCATCGCTCTTGTCATGGATACGAGAAATCCGCACTTTGTTGAACATTTGGCGCCGGTGCTCGAGCAGTTGAGCGCGCTTCATGTGCCTGTGCGCATCCTCTTTCTTGAATCCTCTGACGCGGCGCTCATGAGCCGCTATAAGCAAAGCCGCCGCGATCACCCGATGGCGCGTGAGCGTTCTCTGTCCGAGGCGATCAGCGCGGAACGCCGTCTGCTCACGCCGATTAAGGAACTTTCAACGGACATTTTGGATACCACGGATATGCCGGACCTCCTGATGCGCGAGCGTCTGTTTCAGCTTTTTGGCGCGGTGCCCGAGCAAGAGCGTATGGCCATATTCGTTCAATCCTTCGGATTCAAATACGGACTGCCGCCCGATTCCGATGTGGTCCTGGATGTTCGTTTTGTGCCCAATCCGTTTTATCTGGACGATCTGCGCCCGCTTTCGGGTCTTGATCAGCCGGTCATCCAATTTCTCCTTCAGTTTCCCGAATTTTTGCGCTATTTGGAGATGAACGAAGCGCTTTTTGAGTATTCCATCCCTTTTTATATGCGTGAAGGAAAGCAGCGACTGAATATCGCGATCGGATGCACGGGGGGGAGACATCGAAGTGTCATGGCGGCGGAACATCTGACAAACTTTTTGACCGGATTGGGTTACCAGGTGACGACCCTGCACCGCGATCTGCACCGGGATCCCCTAGCGCAACAGGCGATGGAGACATGGGGTGAGAAGGAGGAGCGCGCTTGACTTTTTCGTCTCGCATCCGAAGAGAACTAGCGCATCGCCATCTGGCGCACGCCGACGATGAGGAGTGGTCGCTTGTGTCCTTTGCCGCTTTTGCGAGCACTTCAGGGCATATTGAAGAGACAAAAGGCGGCTGGCAGCTCACCCTTCGTGTGGGTAAAAAATTTGTGGCGCCATTACTTGAGGCCATCTTTCGCACGCTTTCGCTCAAGCTCAGTCAGGTGACAAAGGGCAAACGCGATGTGAAATACACGGTTTTTGTTCCGCACGAAAAACGCCCTTTTTTATTTTTTGACTTTCATCGCTGGATCGAAGAGACAGAAGAAGCCGGCCTTGAACCCATTTTCGCGGCCTTTTTTTTGGGGAGCGGCGTCATGTCAGATCCGACCGGCGGGCGCTACCGCCTTTCCTTTTCGCCTTCTTCAGGCGGGGCAGTCGGCCTTATGACGCGCGTTTTTAAACAGGCAGGGTTTTCGCCGACCGCGACACGTCATCAGGGAAAAATACATCTGTTATTCTCTAATGGTGAGGAGGTTGCCCGTTTTTTGTTGCTTTCGGGCGCGCACAACGCCTTGTTGGCCTTCGAGGAGACGCGCAGTGAGCGTGAGCTCATCGGGCAGGTGAACCGCCAGGTGAACTTCGATGACGCGAACGCGGGTAGGCGGGCAGAATCAATCGCGCGCCAATTGGAGGCGATTGCCATCATCGAGGCCCTGCGGGGTATTAGCTCCCTGCCGCCGCCCTTAGTCGACGCGGCAAAGGCAAGGCTTGAGAACAAGGGAGCCTCTTTAGAGGAACTGGGTGAGACCATGGACCCGCCTGTCAGTAAGTCAGGCATGAGTCATCGCTTCAGCCGGATTCGTTCGATCGCGAATTCGCTTGCAGGCGATAAGCTGGCGGAACACTAAGGGGGAATGATGGACTATCTGGAAGGCTTCCTGATTGGCCCGGTTTGGAGTGACACGGATTACAGGTCGCGAAGACATTTCAGCGCCCATGTATTTCTTGCCGCGATGATGGCGGCAGCCTTTGTCCTCTTGACCCTGTACCCCAATCTTGCGGCGCGCGTGATCGTCATAAAATGGCCATTACCTCCCATTTTGCTTATCATTCTTTTACTTTTGAATCCATTCATCTCGATTTTGTACCGACGCCTGCCCTTTTTTGTCCGGCCTCTCTTGTTGCTTATTTACCTTTTAAAGTATCTTTTGCTTTTTTATTGGCTCGTCCATGTATTCACGCCCTTGGTCACTTTTGAAAAAGAATCTTTCTTGAGTATGCTCTATGCGCGCATGGACAGCCATATTGAGGTGTCATTGGAAAAAATTGCGGAGTCGGGCGGCATTTTTGTCACCGTGGCGGGTGTCCTGGCTGGCGGGCTTTGGGTCATCGCGGAGGGGCTTGCCGTTGTTGCCATCTTGGTGATTGTGCCGCTTTTGGCGATTTTCCTGTGTAAAAGTATTCAATACTTGATTGATCGGGGGACCAAGTATCTGCTCGATCGTGAACTTGAACGTGTCGCCAGCTTCCGGTCATCTGAGATTGGGGGGGCGACCACCTACGAAGAGATGACGGCTGTGAAGGAGCCGGCGCCCCCGATAAGAAAGCGATCTTTGAAAGTCGAAACGAGAAAGAAAAAGATCAAAACCACGCTCAGCGGCGCGGCAGCCGCTGTTCTTGCCTTCTTGACCGGGATGTTCCGCCAATTGCGAAAGGGTTTTTTGTGGCTCAAAGAAAAAATAGCATCTCAAATAACAAGGGTTACAAATGAACGAAAAAATAGGGATGAAGGGGATACAATAAAGTCGAACGATAAGGAAAAACTGTGCCGGAGGAAATAGAATGAACCATCAAGAGAACCATAGCCATAATAAATCTGAGCGTCCGAAAAATACAGGCAGTCTGGCGATCGGAATTGTAATCGTGACGCTTGTTGCGGTCTTTTTCTTTTCCGCGGTGGCAGGCGTGCTGGTGTTTTTTCACGCGAATAAAGATCGCTTCATGCGACCTGAGGCGACGCCCCCACAAGAAACTTCGCCCTCTGTCACGGAGCAAGACCCAAAAGAGAGTGCGCCCGGTACAAATACCGGGGAACACCTTGACCCTTCATTTAGTTGGACGGATCTTGCGCGGCCCGCGCCGGAGCCGGGCAAGGAGTACCTCACGATCCCCGAGATTGTTGACAAGGTGAAACCCGCGGTTGTCGCGATTTATACGAATGTGGTCATATCGGATCAGTTTGGCGGATTAGAGCAAAATACGGTATCAGGCTCAGGCTTTATTATTTCCGAAGATGGCTATGTCGTGACGAATGCGCATGTCATTGAAAATGCCCGATCCATCCATGTCAGCCTGGAGGATGAACGCAGTTTTGAGGCGACGCTTTTAGGCAGTGACGCATACGGGGATGTGGCTGTTTTGAAAATAGAAGGCGACGATCTTCCGACCGCTGTCCTGGGCGATTCATCGAAACTCCTGATCGGTGAGTTGGCCATCGCGATCGGCAATCCGACGGGACGCTTGAGCGGGACGGTGACATCCGGGATTATCTCGGCTTTGGACCGAGAGCTGACGCAGTCGCCTATCGCGCTGATTCAGACGGACGCGGCGCTGAATCCCGGCAATTCCGGCGGGGCGCTGGTCAATGCCTACGGTGAGGTGATTGGCATCAACCAGTTGAAAATACTTCACGCCTCGCAAGGCTCTGTTGATCAGATTCAGGGCATCAGTTTTGCGATCCCGGTTAATGCGGCAAAGCCGATTATTGAAAATATTATTCGCACAGGTAAACATGTCTGGCCCATGATGGGAATCTCGGTATTGACCGTTGAGAAGGATCTTGCGACGGATCAGGGATTGCACTATCCCGGTGTCGTAATCGTTTCGCTTGAACCTAAGGGCCCTGGCGAACAGGCCGGATTAAAGCCGGGCGATGTCATCGTTGCCATGAACGGTCAAAAAGTGGAGACGACAAAGCAGCTCGCGGATTTGAAAAATGAACATCAGGCCGAAGATGAAGTGCACTTGACGATTTATCGCGGGGCAGAGAAGCTAGAAATTACGATGCGGCTCGGAGCATCCTCATAAAGAGGAGTGTAAAGGAGGCAGTATGAACCAGATTCGAACGATTTATGAACCACGCTACTACGGTGTCTTGCATACCAAGCGCGGGCATCTTGTGCTCGGTCCTGACGAAAATGAGTTCGGCCCGTACGATTTAGTGCTGGCCGGTTTGAGCAGTTGCTTTTATGTGACTTTCCTTAGTATTACGCAGAAGATGCACCTCCACTATGATGAGGTCATCATCGACGTCACCGGTAATCATCGGGAGGAACCCCCGACGATGCTGAACCATATTGTGCTTGACATGGAGGTCAAAGGCGCGGACTTGGAAAAAGAAAAGCAGTACAAGCGCGCGGTTGAGATCGCCGGCAAATATTGTTCTGTCTACCAGACTTTGTCCCATGTGGCCGAAATGGAGACAAACCTGACCCTGACTCCGTAGTCTATGCGCGGCAAAGGTTGGATTCGGGATATTGTGTCCCATTTTCTGATCCTTGTCCTGTTGGGCACAGGTCTTTTCTACCTGCGAAAAAAAGCCGATGAAATCCCCGCGCTCGCGAGTATGGAGCATCTTGACATTGCGTTTTATGTTGCCTTCTCGCTTTTTTTGCTCATGGTGATTGTCTTTTTCTTTCAATTGTTCTCGAGTGTGAAGCTGGAGCGCTTCAGCCCGGGGAACCCCGAAAGCTTAGCGAGGCTCGATCGGATCCGGCGCTTCCGGTTGCAGAAGGGCTTTAAAGAACACCGCTGGCATTGGCCTGAATACCGTGAAGCGATTACTTCATATTTTGCAAAAGACGGATGGGAGTCAAAGGAGGACGTGCTTTTTGATGCGGTTTATACGAGGCAGCGCAAGATACCGAGGTTTGGGAAAGCGCCTTTGGTGGATCAAATCTTTTTGTTCTATCACCCGATGCTGAATGTCATTATTGTGGACCAGATGCTGAAGGAATGTGAAAAACAGATAGAAGACAATAAGGCGACATTGCCGGCTCCTCGTAATCGCGTTATCTTTTTAACCGACATGCGCAATCGCGAGGAAGTGACCTCCGCGGGCGCGGGCGTGGTGAATTACCTTTGTGTTCCATCTGACCGCACAAGTCTTTATCCGATGCTTTTTGATTATGAAGCGGCAAGATTATTTTATCCGCTTGATACCACCATGGTGCCGCGCCGCCACCGCCTTTATTTTTGGTTGAAGCGGATTGTCTTTAAG
>DIRK01000056.1:12525-26805 GCA_002427535.1 Mageeibacillus sp. UBA5438
CTGTCGTTACAGCGCCCTGAATATCAAGAAGCGTAAGATAGTTCCCAGATGGAAAGGTTGTGCTTATGAAAAAAACATTTGCAGTGACAGGGATGACCTGTGCCGCCTGTGAGGCGGCTGTCACGCGCTCTGTTCAAAAGTTGGAGGGCGTGACGGGGGTCAGTGTCAATCTATTGACGGGGACCATGACGCTCGATCTCGACCTTTCTGTACAGTCGGAATCGGCTGTCTTGGAGGTTGTCGAGAAGGCGGGATACGGGATCAGTGTTCTGGGCGGCGAGGGCGGCTCTAAAAAACAAGATCGTAAGGCGGAACGTCAAAAGCTGGTAGAAGAGCGTGAAAAGGAAGAACGCCAGATGGTGAGGCGCCTCATCACTTCGACGATTTTGCTCATTCCGCTCATGTGGATTGCCATGGGTCCCATGCTGGGGCTTCCCTTACCGGGGTTTTTGACGGGTCATGAGAACGCAGTCAGTTATGCGCTTGTTCAGATGATTTTGACGCTTCCTGTCATGCTCATTAACGGGTACTTTTTTACCTCCGGTTTTAAAGGTTTGATTCACCGCGCGCCTAATATGAATACATTGATCGCCTTGGGTTCAGCCGCGTCTTTTATTTTCGGACTTTTTGCCATTATGCGGATCGGCAATGGTTTGGGAACAGGCGATGCTTCCTTAATTGATCGCTATCTGCATGAGCTTTATTTTGAAACGGCCGCGATGATTCTTGTCCTGATCACGGTGGGGAAGACCTTGGAGGCCAGGGCGAAGGGCAAGACCTCGGAGGCCTTGACAGGCTTGATGGATCTGGTGCCGCAGACGGCGCTTGTCATGCGTAACGGAGAGCGCGTGGAGATTGACGCTGAGGACCTGCGTCCGGGCGATCGCGTGGTGTTGTTGCCGGGTGCCCGGGTGCCCTGTGACGGTGTTGTGCGTGAGGGTCACAGTTCCATTGATGAGTCCGCCATGACGGGTGAAAGTATTCCGGTTGAAAAGGCTTCGGGTGATCCGATCACTTCGGCGACGATTAACGGAACGGGCACCTTGATTTTTGAAGCGACGAAGACGGGTGAGGATACGACGCTTTCGCAGATGATTCACCTGATGGAGGAGGCGACTTCTTCCAAGGCGCCTGTGGCGCGTCTTGCGGATAAGGTGGCGGGGATTTTTGTTCCCATTGTCATGAGCATCGCGGGGGTGGTGCTTGCGGTTTGGCTTATTGCCGGCTGGCCTATGGAGCTTGCGTTCTCCATGGCGATTGCGGTTTTGGTGATCTCCTGTCCCTGTGCGTTGGGGCTTGCGACGCCTGTGGCTATTATGGTGGCGACCGGTCAGGGCGCGCGCCACGGCATCTTGATTAAATCGGGTGAGGCCCTTGAGTCCGCGGGTAGCCTGACTCATGTTG
Organism: Mageeibacillus sp. UBA5438; assembly: GCA_002427535.1. Lineage (GTDB taxonomy): Bacteria > Bacillota > Clostridia > Saccharofermentanales > DTU023 > UBA4923. The sequence continues at coordinate 13,930 of DIRK01000056.1, forward strand.
TTTTCGATAAGACGGGGACCTTGACAGAAGGGCGTCCGGAGGTGACGGAGATTGTGGTCCGTGACGGTAGTCGGGTGTTTAACACTGAGGATGAGTTCCTGACGCTTGCGGCGACTTTGGAGGAGCTTTCGGAGCATCCTTTGGCGGGCGCGGTGTTACGCGCGGCAGAGGAGCGTGGGCTAAATGATCGCATTCCGATCGAGCGTTTCCAGGCGGTGCCGGGGCGCGGCGTGACCGGCATCTTGGAGGATGGCTCGGAGGTCTTTATCGGGAGCGCGAATTATATGCGCGAGTTGGGCCTGTCCGATAAACTGCTTGAAGCGAAGGCGGATGAGCTTTCCATGGGTGGCCGCACCTTGCTTTACCTTGCGATGAATCATGAGCTTTTGGGGCTTATCGGCGCGACGGATAAGTTGAAGCCGGGAAGCATTGAAGCGGTGGAGCGGCTCCATAAGCTGGGGATTCAGGTCATTATGCTGACCGGGGACCGCCAGGCCACGGCTGAGGCGATCGGCCGACATCTGGGGGGCGTGCAGGTGATCGCGGAGGTGTTGCCTACAGATAAGGCGGCCGTGATTGAAAGGCTGCGCGAGTTGGGTGAGAAGGTGGCCATGGTCGGTGACGGCATTAATGACGCGCCGGCGCTTGCGGTGGCGGATGTGGGGCTTGCGATCGGGGCGGGTAGCGATATCGCGATTGATTCGGCGGATATTGTGCTTGTTCGAAATGAGTTGAAGGATGCGGTGACCGCGATTGAGCTGAGCCGCAAGACTTTGCGCACGATTAAGGAGAACCTGTTCTGGGCCTTCTTCTATAACGTTATCGCGATTCCGATTGCCGCCGGTGCTTTCTATGTGCCTTACGGTTTGAAGCTGACCCCGATGATTGGGGCTTTGGCGATGAGTTTCAGTTCGATCTTTGTGGTGCTGAATGCCTTGAGAATCAGGCGTTTCAAGCCGGGTAAGGAGCGGAGTATCGCGCGAAAGATCACACAGGAAACAACGTCATTACATATTGACGATCTTATTACATGTAGATTAGATGGCGCCTGCCCGGTAATCCCGGAGGGCGAACAGGAGGATGAACCCATGGATAAGGAAATAGTGCTTATTGTCGACGGTATGACCTGCGGTCATTGTACGGCGCGCGTGGAAAAGGCTTTGAAGGAGCTTACGGGTGTTTCAGACGCTCAAGCGGACCTTGAATCGAAGCGCGTCACGGTCAAAACGGACGGGACGGTGGAAAAAGAGGCCATGGTTTCGGCCATTACTGAGGCCGGATACGAGGTGATCGCTTAGGGTTTGACAGCCTGTCATCCGTTGTGTAAACTTAACCTCGCTCGGGTGATTGGCTCAGCTGGTTAGAGTACCTGCGTGACATGCAGGGGGTCACTGGTTCAAGTCCAGTATCACCCACCAGAGGACTTTGCAAAGGCGAGGTCCTCTTTTTTCGCCCCCAAACAGATGTGGTACGCTTAAGAGCAATGTAAATTTTGATTATTTTCAGGAGGCCCAAAAATGAAAACTAATAAAGAACACTTAGTCGAGATGTCCGTCCAGGCAAAAATCCACGCGCCCACCTCGCGCGGCGGTTACCGTGTTGACAACCTGGGCGTTCCGCGCGTCCTGCCGGGCGTTGGAGGCATCGTCTACAACTACCGGATCGGCGACTGCTGCATGCTTTTAGCCGGTGACCATATCGAGCCGGGCGTCAGCCTTCGAAACGAAGACAAAGCGGAGAATGAAGCCGTCATGCATAACGCCTGCGTCGGCAACCGCGCCATCGTCGTGGACGGCGAAGCCAAAGGCGACGAAGGTTTCGTCACCGGCAAACACGGCGGAATCGAGCACACGATTTGCTACTTTTCACCCGAAACACTCGACAAGCTGAAGATCGGAGACCAAATCCTCATCCGCGCAAAAGGACTGGGACTCGAACTTTCCGATTACCCTGACATTGCCTGCTTAAACTTATCCCCCGAACTTTTAGACAAGATCGCGCCCGAGGAAAAAGACGGCAAACTTATCGTGCCCTGTGTCGCCGAAGTACCCCCCTACCTGATGGGATCCGGGATCGGGGCGGCGTCCGCCTACACCGGCGACTACGACATAATGACCGGCGACCTTGACGCACTAAAAGAGGCCGGGCTTGAAAACCTGCGCTTCGGCGACCTCGTACTCCTGATTGACTGCGACAACCGCTTCGGACGCCAATACAAAAAAGGCGCCCGCACACTCGGCGTTGTCGTCCACTCAAACTGCATCCTCTCCGGGCACGGCCCGGGCGTGGCAGCACTCCTCAGCTCCTCCGAAGGAGAAATGCTCGTGGGACGCCACGACGAAAACGCGAACCTGGCCCATTATTTCATTTAAAAGAAAGACTAGTTGAAGTGACCAAGCACACTGTATATCTCATAAGGCACGGCCTTACTTACCAAAACCTCTGCCGTGAATACCAGGGATCTATCCTGAATTACGACATTTTGCCTGAAAGTGAGGCCCTGATCGAAAGTCGGCAACAAAGAGGCGCGTCGCCCAAGATTAATACCCTTTGGGCGTCGCCGCTTCTTCGCGCAAGGCGCACCGCCGAACTCTATTTTCCCGACATGGAAATGGAATATGACAACGACCTGATGGAACGCGAATTCGGCGAATGGGACGGAAAAACACACGATGAACTGTTGCAGGATCCCGAATACCAAGCGTTTCTCAAGTCCTTTGCCCGCACCACACCGCCCGGCGGTGAGGCCTACGAAGTGTTTTTCGCACGCATGAACCGCGTCATGGAAAAAATTGAGGATTTGGCAAAAAAATCACCAGAACGTTTTCCGCTTGCGCTCGTCTTCCACGGCGGGCCGATCCTGCACCTGACGGACCATCTTTTAGAAGACGACCACCCCTTCTACCGTTATTACACAAAAGGGGCAGGCGGACTGAAACTTGAGATCGCGACAGAACCCTTCAGGATCGTCGAAGCACAAGAAATGTTCACCGATGATCTGCCTGTCGAAAAGACGCCCTTTTACCTCGACTTCGTGCGTGAAGAGGTAAAATAGACTGGCAGATGTGACGAAATCACACGCGGCTTGACAGGCTTGGCGCTTGGATGTAGAATTCTTTGGTGGTCGAAAAGGCCGATTTTCTGGGTTCGCATACGAGGGTCAAGAGCTGCTCGCGCGATCTCCATGAGAGGTGAAAGCATATGAAAGACGGAATCCATCCAAAATACGGCAAAAGCGTTGTGCGCTGTGCCTGCGGCGAGACATTTGAGACCGGAGCGGTCGTCGAACAGATGAACGTTGATATTTGTTCCAAATGTCATCCCTTCTACACAGGGCGCCAGAAACTCATTGACACGGGAGGCCGCGTCGATAAGTTCCGCAAACGCATGGGCCAGCAAAAATAACCCGTGCAAGAGGAGCGACACAGCTCCTCTTTTTTTCAACAGGTAATAATGGACAATAAAGATGCAAAGCTAGACGATGTGAGCGCCGCCTGCAAGCGGACCAGCATTGGCGGGCAGGCCCTGATTGAGGGCCTCCTGATGCTCGGCCCCCACAAGCAGGCGATTGCGGTCAGAGAACCCTCAGGCGAGATCGCCGTGACGGTGAAAGATCGCTCCGCCAAAGCAAGCCGCTTTAATGTGCCATTCTTGCGAGGCGTGGTGCGCCTTGTCACCCAGATGAAAATCGGGATCGGCGCGCTCATGTTTTCCGCGGAAGCCGCCATGGGCGAAGAAGAGGCCGAAGCAGAAGAGCCGACACGCTTTGACCGCTTTGCCGAGCGCCATCCAAACTTCATGATGACCGCCACCCTAATTTTCTCACTGGGCATGTCCGTCGGGCTGTTTATTTTGCTCCCAAGCGCATTAACAGACCTCATCCGTCGCTTAACAGGCTTCGGCCTAGGTGAGACAAGAGGGAGCGCGGTGTTCTTACTGTCGCTCATCGAAGGCGTCGTGCGCATCCTCCTTTTCATTCTTTACCTCTGGTTGACCTCACGATCTTCCGAAATTCGGCGCGTATGGATGTACCACGGATCCGAACACAAGACCATTGCCTGCTACGAGGCGGGACTGCCGCTCACGGTCGACAATGTCCGAGGGCAAAGCCGTCTGCACCCGCGCTGCGGCACCTCCTTCTTGTTCCTTGTCATGATCGTGTCCATCTTGACGTTTTCAATCGTGGGACGCTATACGGTGTGGCTCAATATCCTCATCCGCCTGGCGCTCCTGCCCCTTATTTCAGGCATCTCCTACGAGCTCATCCGTTTTGCGGGCGCTCGGGACAACCGACTGACGCGCGCATTATCCGCGCCCGGCCTTGCCCTGCAAAACCTCACGACGGCAGAACCCGACGATCCCATCATGGAAGTGGCGATCGAGGCCATGAAGGCCGTCATTCCTGACAACCCCGAAGATGACAACTGGTAGGGATCTTACTTTACGCTGTTATTTAGAAAAAGCCCAAAAGCAACTTCAAGATAAAGGCTTTACTTCGCCACGAGAAGAAGCACGACAGATCGTGTCCGGGGTCGCACATCTCGAGCTTGCCTTTCAGCTCGCAAACCCCGAACACGCACTCGACATTGACACCCTCAACCGACTTAATAACGCACTGGCCCTTAGATTAGAACATGTCCCTCTCCAGCAGATCGCGGGCGGCGCCTGGTTTTATGACCTGTGGTTTCAAGTCTCAGATAAAGTGCTCTCACCCCGGCCTGAAACCGAGCTCCTGGTCGAAGAAGCCTATCGGTACAGCCGACAAATTAATAATAGGCAAGCGGCGGATCAACCGATTCGCATCCTCGATGCCTTCACCGGCACAGGGGCCGTGGGCATCAGTCTTTCACAGCGATTGTGGCGCGAGGAAATCCCCAATTATCTGGTGCTTTCGGATATTTCGCCTGACGCGGCAAAGCTTGCCGAAGCGAACGCGACAAGATACCTGGAAAGGGATTCGTTTCAAGTAGAAACCTGTGACCTATGGCCCCCTGAGAATGGACGCTACGATATTTTGACCGCCAATCCGCCCTACATACCGTCGGGCGAAATCGAGACACTCATGCCGGAGGTTTCGGTACACGAGCCGCATTTAGCGCTTGACGGCGGCTTAGACGGCTTGTTGTATTATCGGCGGCTAGCCTTGGAGGCGCCGGATTATTTAAAGAAAGACGGCGCGCTTTTTATCGAGATCGGCGCGGGGCAAAGCGGCGAAGTCGAAAAACTATTCCAAGAACAGGGATGGGAAAAGATGCGGGTCGTCAAGGACCTTTCGGGACATGATCGTATTCTTAGCTTTTGCCGCTGATGTAAAATGAAATCACAAACGATGGAGATTACCTAATAATGGACGTTGACCAATATTCAAAACTGACCACAAGTGAAGGGCGTTACGAGGAATTAACCGAATTGCTCCTTGACACAGAGCTTATGCGCGACCAACAGGCGTATATCAAGTTGGTGAAAGAGCACGCAGAATTGCAGCCCCTCGTCCAGCTGATCCGCGAGCTACGCAGGGTCAAAGAAACCCTTTCTGAGAACAAGGAACTGCTGCGCGAGACAGATGACGCCATGCTGCGTGAATTAGCGCGCGATGAAATCGCGGAGCTCGAAGAAAAAGAAGAGGCGCTTGAAGCGGCGATCCGAGAAGCCATCGAACCCAAAGATGAAAACGACGAACGCAATGTCATCATTGAGATTCGCGCCGGCACCGGGGGCGATGAGGCGGCGCTTTTTGCCGCCGATTTGTACCGCATGTACGCGGCCTACGCGGAAAGCCGCGGCTGGTTGACAGAAATCGTCGACATGAATGAAACGGAAATCGGCGGTTTCAAAGAAATCGTATTCATGATCGAAGGCAAGGGCGCCTACAGCCGTTTGAAATACGAAAGCGGGGCCCACAGGGTCCAGCGCGTACCGGTCACCGAAGCCGGAGGCCGTATTCACACCTCCGCTGTGACCGTCGCTGTTTTGCCCGAAGTCGATGAAGTCGACTTTGAAATCGATCCGAAAGATCTGCAAATTGACACCTACCGGGCCTCAGGCGCCGGCGGCCAGCACGTCAACAAGACAAGCTCCGCGATCCGCATCACGCACATCCCCTCAGGGGTGGTCGTGACCTGTCAGGATCAGCGCTCACAGTATAAGAATAAAGATAAGGCTATGGCGCACCTACGCGCGATTTTGCTTGACCGCGCCGAACGCGAACAGGCGGACGCCATCGCCTCCGAACGCAAAAGCCAGGTGGGGACAGGGGACAGAAGCGAAAGAATCCGCACCTATAACTTCCCGCAGTCACGCGTCACGGATCACCGGATCGGGCTGACCCTTTATAAACTGGAACGCATTCTCCAAGGCGACATCGATGAGATCATCGACGCCTTGCAGGTCGCTGAGCACGAAGCGGCTTTGCAAAATTAATTTTACCTATGAAAACGGAAGTTATCTTAGTCCGCCACCCCATCGTCCCCGAGGATTTTGACGCGCCCGCTAAAGCGCTGCAAGAGGGCAAAGTCGTCGCCTTTCCGACTGAAACAGTCTATGGCTTGGGCGCTTCTGCCTTTTTACCGGAGGCTGTGGCTGAGATCTTTCGACTGAAGGGACGCCCCGCCGACAATCCGCTCATCGTCCATTTGCTGTCCGTAGAAGATTTGGATAAGGTGGCCGTGTCCGTCCCTGATCATTTCAAAACATTGTACGAAGTTTTTTCACCCGGCCCTCTGACCTATGTGCTGCCAAGGCATGAAAATATCCCGGACGTGGTGACTGCGGGGCTTGATACCGTGGCTGTTCGTTTTCCGGCACAGCCGGCCGCCCAAGCGCTCTTAAAAATCGCGAAGGTGCCCGTCGTCGCGCCCTCAGCCAATTTATCCGGGAGACCCAGTCCCACGAGAGCACGCCATGTCCTTGACGACTTTGCGGGGCGCATCCCCTTTGTCATTGACGACGGCCCGAGCGACGTCGGGGTCGAATCGACCGTGCTTGATTTGACGGTCGACCCACCGAAAATTTTGAGACCGGGACTCATCACGGCAGAGGATATTTTGGAACGCACAGGGATCGCGGTGGAATCGTGGGTGCAAGATGAAGGAGAAACGATCAAGCGCCCGCCGTCGCCCGGGATGAAATACCGCCACTACGCGCCCAAAGCGCAGGTGCTCATCGCGGAAGAAAAAGAACAGCCGATTGAAGAGGTCTTTTTGGCGATGCTTGAAACAGCCCCGGAGCCGGTCGGTCTTTTTCTGTCAGAACAGTCCTGGGAGGCCCTGCGGCCCAATCTGCCGTTCTCCCGCGAAAAGGAAGCCTTTAATGTGTACACCTATGAAGGTGAGCGCAACCTTGCAAGCGCGATGTTCCACCTGTTTGACGCGCTTCGCACCTTAGATGACCGCGACGTTGCCGTCATCATCGCGGAGGGCTTTCTAGGGGAGGAGGCCTCCGCCTACATGGACCGTTTGACCAAGGCTTCGGTCCATGACGAAAAAAAAGCTTTAATTCTTTTTGTCTGTGAGGGCAATACCTGCCGAAGCCCGATGGCCGAAGCCATTTTCAACGACCGCTTTGAGGCCATGGGGGCCCGCGCCATATCGGCGGGGCTCTCAACGATCGGCGGACAAAAGATGTCCGAGGGGACGGTTGAAGCTTTAGCCGAATGGGGGATTGTGGCAAACGGCAGGCCTTCACGTCAGATCCGCGGGAAATTAGTCAATGACGCGGACCTCATCGTGACGATGACCTTGTCACAGGAGGCACGGCTTAAACTTTACTACCCTGAGGCGTCTTTTAAAATCTTTTCGGTGGCCGAGTTTAACGGCGGCAAGGAGATGAAAGATCCCTTCGGCCAGGCGTTACACGTTTACAGGCGCGTCCGCGATGAGCTGGGCGAAATCATGCAGGGGATGTTTGACCGATTAATTTCGATGACATCAAAATAAATCCAAAGAAAATGCGCTAAGCTTTAGGTAGGAACTTGACGATGGGCCGGGCTCGTGCTAGAGTGTCAGTCGCTTGTAAAAACAAGCCATTGTCCTCGCTCTGTCACCGTACAGAGCCATTAGTCCGGGAGGAGGTATATACAACCCATGACTAAAAAATATGAATTACTTTATGTATTGAACGGAACTCTGCCAGGCGACGAGCTGAAGGCGCAGATGAGCCGCGTTCAGAGCATCGTCGAAGCATCGGCTGAAATCGTCGACATCGTCGAGTGGGGGCGCCGGCGTCTGGCCTACGAAATCCAGGATCTTCGTGAAGGTTACTACGTCATCGTCCATTTCAACGCCGAGGCGGACGCGCCAAAAGAAATTGAGCGCCTGCTTCGCATCTCAGACAGCGTCTTGCGTTACCTGATTACGGTCGCGGAAGGCTCATTCATGCCCATCGCGCGCCGTTCGGTTGACGATGAAATCGCGCGTGAAGAAGTAGGAACAGAAGCAGAAGAGACACCGACTGAGGCAGAGACGGCACCGGAAGAGTCGGTTGACACAGAAAAAGAAGACGCCGAACCGGCTGCCGAAGAAGCGTTGACGGAGGAAGTGGAAGAAACCTCGGAGACGCCAGAAAGGACTGAGTAATGAATAAAGCGATCCTGATGGGGCGCCTAGCGCGCGACCCGGAGATCCGGACCACGCAAAGCGGTATTTCCGTGTGCAATTTCACTGTCGCATGTGACAGGAGATCACGCGCCGCCGACGGTACCTACCAGAACCAGGCCGACTTTATCCCCTGCGTCGCGTGGCGTCAGCAGGCGGAGTTCATTAACCGTTATTTTTCTAAAGGAGACCGTATCTTGGTTTCCGGTTCCATTCAGCCCAGAAGCTGGGAAGATCAGGCGGGACAGAAGCGTTATACGACTGAAGTCATCGTCGATGAAGTTGAATTTTGTGAGTCACGCCGCGGCGAACGTTCGGGCGGACAAGATGAGGGAAATAAGGGTTATGTCGCGTCGACCGCTGTGGACAGCGGCGGCGATTTCATGGCAGCCCCCGACGATGACGACACATCGCTTCCCTTTGATTTTTAATACATTGACCTCATGTAAGGAGTTATGAACATGGCAGATAACAGAAGACGCGGAAGCTATCAGGGACAAAAACGCTACGGCAGAAAAAAGTACTGTGTATTTTGTGCCGATCATATCGACGTGATTGACTACAAAGATGTCAATACACTGCAGCGCTACATGGCGGAGAATTTTAAGATTCTTCCCCGCCGTATGACCGGGACATGCGCCCGTCACCAGCGCGCTCTGACAACGGCCATCGGCCGTTCACGTCAGGTCGCCCTCCTGCCTTATAAGCCGGAGTAACAAAAGATAAATTTTGTTTTTCAAAAACCCCCTCTTCGGCGAAGCGGGGGTTTTTAAATCGGCCGAAAAGAAATCCCAAGGGGGGTCTGTGTTAAAATGACATTTACAACTTTTCGATAGGAGATCCAAGATGAAAGTACTATTGCTTGAGGGTGTGAAGGGGATCGGACACGCCGGAGACGTCGTCGATGTTAAACCCGGTTATGCCCGCAATTTTCTATTTAAACGCAAGCTTGCGGTGGAAGTCACAAAAGACAACCTGAATGTGGTCGAGATGCGCCAAAAAGCCCGTGTGAAGAGCGAAGAAGAGCGCCTGGCCCGCGCAAAAGAAATCGCCGAATCCATTGAAGGCGAACACTTCACCTTTAGCGCCAAAGCCGGTACCGCGGGCCGCCTTTACGGCACCGTCACCAATCAAAATATCGCCGATCTTTTAAGCGAAAAAGGCTTTGATGTCGATAAGCGCGACGTGACCTTGGCAGAACCCGTGAAAACAGTGGGCAGTCACGAAGTCACCGTCCGCCTCCATCCGGAGGTCCAGGCAAGCTTTACGCTTGATGTGAAGGCTGAACTTTAATGGCAGAGGAAAGGCAGCAAGAGCGGCTTCGAGGGCAACCGCTTCCCCATAACATCGGGGCGGAACAGTCCGTTTTGGGCGGCGCCATGATGAAACTTGAGCCGCTTGCGGCGATGCTCGCGAGCCTTTCCCGCGAAGATTTTTACGATTCAAAACACCAGTTGATCTTTGAGGCAATCGCCTCCTTAAACGAAAACCAAAAACCCTGCGACATCCTGACCGTCACGAATCAGATGATCGCGGCCGGCACTATTTCAAGAGCCGGCGGGCGCGAATACATCGCCCGCCTCCCAAGCACCGTGCCCTTTGTCGAAAACTACGCCGTCTATATTGACGTCGTGTCCGATCTGTCGGTTAAAAGGCGCATGATCCTGGCACTTGACGGAATCATCGACCTTTGCTTTGCCTCAGACCACGAGTCCGAACAGTTAATTGAACTTGCGGCCCAGCGGATCATGCATATCCGAGAGGAAGGCGAAAGCGCGGGACTGACACAGCTCGGCGATATTTTGGGCGCCCGTATCAATGAACTGGGAGCCATCGCGCGCGGTGAGCGCCCGCAACCCATGCGCATCGATTTTCCCGCCTTAAACCGCGTTTTAGGTGGCCTTCGAAAAGGCGCGTTGTATATTCTCGCTTCCCGCCCCGGTGTCGGTAAATCAGCCCTGTCACTGAACATCGCGCACAACCTGTCACGGCTGTACCAGGCGGTGGTCGCCGTCTTCTCCTTGGAAATGAGCAAAGAGGAAGTCGCGACAAGATTACTTTCTTCAAAAACAGGCATGTCCTTTCAACAACTGGAATCCCTTGACAAGAAGGATAAAGCCTCTTGGGATAAAATCGCGGACGGTTTGGGCGACCTATACGGTCTTCCCATCTATATTGACGACCGCTCCTCCATCAATGTAGTGGAGATTCACGCGCGCTGCCGCCAGCTTCAGTTGCAAAAACAGCGCCTTGACTTAGTCGTCGTGGACTATCTGCAGCTCATGGGATCCGCAACAAGCCGCTCAAAAGCGGAAAACAGACAACAGCAGATCGCTGAGATTTCACGAATGTTGAAAGTCATGGCCCGCGACTTGGAAGTCCCGGTCTTAGCCCTGTCACAGCTCAGCCGTGAAGTGGATCGCGCGGGGCGCCGCCCGAGGCTTGCCGACTTGCGCGAATCAGGCGCCATTGAACAGGACGCTGACGTCGTCATGTTCCTCCACGATCCGAACCGTCACGAGGAAGAAGGGGCATACCAGCAGGATGTCTGCGAGATCGACTTAATCGTCGAAAAGAACAGACAGGGGGAGCGCACCACGGTGTCGCTTGAATGGTGCCCGCTCTCACTCACCTTCACCGAACCCGGTTACAGAGGCGAGCCGGAACCGCCCTTCTAATGGTCATGGAAAAGATTCCCGCGCCGACATTTCGCGTATTCCAAAAGTTTGAGGAGACATCTAAGCGTGAGGGACTCTTCCCCGAAAAGGGAGTCGTCATCGCGGGGGTATCGGGGGGCGTCGACTCGATGCTTCTTCTTGCCTTTTTAAAGCGCGTCTCAAAAAGCATTCCCTTTCATTTAACAGCCTGCCACCTCGACCATCAGATTAGGGGGGAGGAGGCCAGGCTTGATCGCGAGCTTGTGAAATCTTTTTGTGAAGCAGCGTCGATCCCGCTTCAAATCTTTTCAGTGGACATCCCCCTTTACGCTGCCAAGATGAAAATGGGTCTTGAAGAGGCGGGTCGTATCAAACGGCGGGAGCTTTTTGAAAAAGCAGGCGAAGAACAACTGAAAATACTTAAACTTGTTGGGGAATACCGCATCGCCTTAGCCCACCATATGGACGATCGGGCGGAAAGCATTCTCATGCACATCGGGCGTGGCACGGGACTTCGGGGACTTGTCGGGATCCGTTACATCGACGGTCCCTATATTCGTCCGCTCCTTGATATCAGGCGAAGCGAGGTTGAAGAAGCGGCGAGTGCGTTGGGACTTCCTTGGCGTGACGATCGTTCCAACGTGTCGGACGAGTTTTTAAGAAACCGCATTCGAAACCAACTGATCCCCGCCTGGGAAGAGACAGTGGGTTACGATCCTACGCCCCTTATTGTCCGCTTGGGCGATTTGGCCTTTCACGACGATGAGGCTTTGGAGGAACTTGCGACAGAATCGTTCAGAAAGGCTTTATTGCCGGATTTTAGCCTCTCTGTTTCAAGCCTGATGTCGTTGCCCTACGCGATTTATTCGAGGGTGATTCAACTCTTTTATTTAACAATGGCTGAGCCTCAGGAAGGTAAAAAAAGAGCGCCCCGGGAACTTACGACAATGCAGTTAGAGACATTGCGACGGCTTTCAGAGGACATACAGTCGGGAAAACAAACACGCGCCCAACTCTCATGGCCGGGTGGAAGCGTGGTGACAATCGCCGAGGGGCGGATCTGGCTTTCTTGGCCGGATAAGACAAACGAATAGAATTTTCGGAGGTTAGAGAATGAATCAGAAGATGCTAGAAAAGTATGCCGATGTGCTCGTAAAAGTCGGTGTCAATGTGCAAGAAGGCGACTCGATCCAGCTTCACAGCGATACGGAATCGCTCCCGCTTGCCCGTGAGATCGTCAGGCTGTGTTGGCGTTACGGCGCAAAAAATGTGATCACCAAGATCAGCGACAATGACATGGCGCTTGCTAAATACGATGAGGCGAAAGAGGAATCTCTCGGGTTTTTCCCAAGCTTTGAAGCCGATTACCGTGAGGCCATGCTGAAGGAAAAATACCATCGCATCTTTATCAGTTCGCCTTCGCTTGATCTTTTTGCCGATGTGGATCAAAAAAAGATCGAAACCGTGCAAAGGGCGGCTCTTGTTGCGACACAGCATCTTGACAAATACATGGACGCGGGCGATATCAAGTGGGTGGTGGGAGCCTGTCCGACCGTACGCTGGGCGAAGGAGCTTTTCCCTGAGCTTTCCGAGGACGAAGCGCTTCAAAAACTCTGGGACACCGTTTT
>DIRK01000056.1:27025-31490 GCA_002427535.1 Mageeibacillus sp. UBA5438
ATTGAAGCTTCGCGAAAAATGGCTCGACGAACAAAGTTTTGCATACCTTCGCTACGAAGGCCCGGGGACCGATCTCACGGTGTACCTAGCCGATCAGCATAAGTGGATCGGCGGTTCGTCCGACACTCCGGACGGCATCTCTTACATGGCCAATATTCCCACCGAAGAATTGTTCACCACCCCTCACGCTCTGAAGGTGGACGGGACGGTGCGCTCGACCAAGCCTCTGTCGGTCATGGGGAAAATTGTCGAGGACTTCGGCTTTACTTTTAAAGACGGCGTAGTCGTCGACTACGAAGCGAAAAAGAACAAGGAAGTATTGGACGCATTGCTCGGCATCGATGAGGGCGCAAAAAGGCTCGGGGAAGTCGCCCTTGTACCAGATTCATCCCCCGTGTCGCGCTCTGAGATCTTGTTTAAGACAACCCTTTATGACGAGAATGCCTCCTGTCACTTTGCGCTGGGCAGCGCCTACGCGGAAGCGGTCAAAGATGGCGCCAAGCTCACAGAAGAACAGCGAATAGCGCTCGGCTCCAATAAGTCAATGATTCATATTGATTTCATGGTGGGCGGCCCTGAACTCGATATCACGGGCGTCAAAAAAGATGGTACAAAAGTGCCGGTCCTCTCAGCCGGCGAGTGGGCATTTACGGTGTAAACTGTATGTCGATTAGGTAACGGCTGTTAAAGACTCTGTGATAGAATGCTTATGGATTACGGGAGGGGCTCTCTTCCGAGATAAAAGGTGGTAATAATAATGGCGTACATCGAAAAAAAGATTGATCATACGCTCGTCACGACCGACATGATCACTGATTTTGTCAAACGTCTCGGAAAACAAATTTCCGATGACTACCGCGGAAAAGAGCTCTATCTGATTTGTGTGTTAAAGGGCTCCTTCATGTTTATGGCCGATCTGATCCGCGAGATCGACGTCCCCTGTGAAGTTGACTTCATGTCCGTCAGCAGTTATGCCGGCGAAAAGAGCACGGGGGTGGTCAAAATCAATAAGGACCTTGATCGCAACATTTCAGGCAAGCACGTCCTGATTATTGAGGATATTGTCGACACAGGGATTACACTGAATCACCTGATGAATCTTCTGTCCACAAGAAATCCGGCAAGCTTGAAATTGGTGACGGCTTTTGACAAACCTTCACGCCGTCAGATTGACATTGATGTTCATTACATCGGGATGGAAATCCCGAACGAATTTATTGTCGGCTACGGACTTGATCTGGACGGATTCTATCGAAACCTTCCGGATGTGGTCGTCCTCTCGGATGACTAGGCCGGCCAACTAGAAAAAATATAGGATTACTTAACAAGGCATGAACGGACCACAGCAACGAAAATTTGGGGGATTTTCCTTCTATGTCATTCTCATGATCGCGATTCTCGCGGTGACTTTAATGATGTCGAGAAGTGACAAGGTTAAGGACACGTCGCTTTTTGAAGTCGAAGAGATGATCAGAAGCGGCCAGGTTGAATCGGTCACCATAGACGGGGCGACCTTGAACCTTACCATGACCGAAGAGGCGGTGAAAGCGGGGAGTGCTGCCACCGTCAAAAAGGACATTCCCACCGATACCATTGACAGCTATCTGTCGATCCTCCGCCAGGCAAAGGCCGAGGGGCAGATCACCTCATTTGACTACAACCGGCCGACTGATTTCGGCGGTATTTTAAACGGCGTCATCATGCTGCTCATGATGGTTTCTTTGGGCGCCTTCGTCTTCATCTCCTACGCGAGACGGGACGGCGAGGGGAAATCGGCGATGTCCTTTGGCAAAAGTCGGGCGACGCTTGCCGACCCCGCGCAAAATCGCGTCACCTTTGACGATGTCGCCGGGGCGGAAGAAGAAAAAGATGAGTTGCAGGAAGTCGTTGATTTTTTGAAAAGTCCCAAAAAATACCAGGAACTCGGCGCGAAAATCCCGAAAGGCATCTTGCTTGTCGGGCCGCCCGGTACGGGGAAGACGCTCCTTGCCCGCGCGGTTGCCGGGGAAGCCCAGGTTCCGTTTTATTCCATTAGCGGCTCCGATTTTGTTGAGATGTTTGTCGGCGTCGGCGCCTCGCGTGTGCGCAACTTATTCTTGAATGCCAAGAAAAAAGCCCCCTGCATCGTCTTCATCGACGAGATCGACGCCGTTGGGCGTCACAGAGGCGCGGGCTTAGGCGGCGGCCACGATGAGCGCGAACAGACCCTGAACCAGTTGCTGGTCGAGATGGACGGTTTCGGTCCGAATGAAGGCGTTATTGTACTGGCGGCCACAAACCGTCCGGATATCCTCGATAACGCGCTGTTGCGTCCGGGCCGCTTTGACCGCCGCATCATGGTCATGAGCCCTGATTTGAAGGGACGCGCGGCGATTTTAGCGGTGCACGCCAAGGGTAAGCCTTTTGATGACGATGTCAACTTGGAGGAGATTGCCAAGATCACGCCGGGATTCACGGGTGCGGATCTCGCGAACCTGCTAAACGAGGCAGCGCTTTTGGCCGCCCGTAGAAATGACACGAAGATTCATTACAGTGACATCTCAGAAGCCGTCTTCAAGGTCACGATCGGTCCTGAAAAGAAAAGTCGCGTGATCAACGAGGAAGAACGAAAACTCACCGCCTTCCACGAATCAGGCCACGCCATTATCCTGCGTGAGGTCTCAACGACCGACCGCGTGGAGCGCGTGTCGATCATCCCTGCCGGGGCGGCAGGCGGCTACACCGCCTACAAGCCGAATGAAGATATTTACTTTAAGACAAAAACTCAGCTCATCGCGGAGATCATGATGGCGCTTGGCGGACGCGCGGCGGAGGACATTGTCTTCAACGAGATCAGCACGGGCGCGGGCGCCGACTTAAAAGAGTGCAACCGCATCGCCCGGGCCATGGTCACGAAATACGGCATGAGCACACGCCTTGGCAACGTGATCACTAATAATGACGATGAAGTTTTCATCGGGCGCGATTACGGCCATGTCAGAAACCACAGTGAGTCATTACAGGGCGCGGTCGATGAGGAGATCGCCCGTATTCTTGATGAATCCTACGCGGAGACAAAACAGATTCTGACTGAAAACCGTGTATTACTCGACGCCTTAGCCGGCCGCCTGCTCGAAAAAGAGAAGATTGAATCGGCTGAATTCGAAGCCGTGTACCAGGAGTATGCGGTGGATCCCAAGCCCTTACCGGGAGAGGGGGCGGTGGACATCGCCCTAACGCCGGAGGAAGCTTAAATCAAAGTCGCCCGCGGGAAGCGGGCGATTTTCTATTGAATTTTTTTCATATGGTCAATACGCCCGGTTAAGCGATCGCCGACATTGCGAAGGTCTACCCCCATGATCAGCAGCACATCGCCCGGTTCGACAATCCGGCGTAAATGCGCCTCAAGCGCTTCGTTCGTCGGATAGAACTCCGCCTCACCCCCCAGCTCATTGATGCGATCACAAAGATCCTTCGAGCTGATCGAGCGATCTTTCTCACGGTCGTCATAGATCTCGCTCATCATGATGGGGCGGATGTCGAGCATAGAATCGACAAAGTCATCGAAGAAACCGCGCACCCGGCTGTGGGTTAAAGGTTGAAAACAAATCCATAAGCGTTTCGCCGGCAGGTGGCGCGCGGCCTCCACCGTCACGCGGACCGCCGAAGGATGGTGCGCGTAGTCAATGATGACATGAGCCCCGTTGTACTGCCCCACGCGCGTAAAGCGTCCCTCCGCGCCCCGAAAGCTTTTCAAAGCCTTCTTAATGTCGGGCGCTTTAGCGCCTGAAAGATCCGCCACAACCAAAGCTCCCATCGCGTTCTGAATATTAAACTCACCGGGAATCGTCAAGGAGATGGAGGAGAAAAAAGTATCCTTTTTATAAACATCCGCCTGTGGTTCACCCAGATCGTTATAATGAAGCTTGGCGTAACAGTAGTCAGGTCGATTGCCCTCGGGCGTCCTGTCGTGTTCCGAGCCGAACCAAATTATTTTAAGTTTTTCAAGATGTCCCGGGCGGATGGACTCGACAGACTTTAGCATCTTGTCAATATCCGGGTCATAAGCGGGCAGGATCAAAAGGGAGCCTTCCGGCTGTAAGGCCGCGTAGCGCGCGAAGGCCAAGATAAGGTCATCGTGCGTCTTATAGCTGTCAATATGGTCATGGACCAGGTTTAAAATGACGGTCGCTGTTCCCTCGTAGTGAAAGAAGCCCTGTTTAAATTCACAGGATTCAGATAAAAGCAGTTCCCGAGGCTTTCTCTCTGACAGGCGAATCGTTGACTGAAAATCGATGAGCTCCGCTCCCAAATGGACCGTGGGGTCAATGCCCGCTTCAATCAGCATCAGGGCGCACATGGCGGTCGCGGTTGACTTGCCGTTCGTCCCGCTGATATTCACCACACGTGAAAACAGGCGGTTAATAGCGCCTAAGAAAATGGATCGTTCGACAGCGGGGATGCCCAGCGCTTTCGCGCGCAATCG
>DIRK01000038.1 GCA_002427535.1 Mageeibacillus sp. UBA5438
CATCGGCGGCATCATTTCAGCCGCGTTGATTGTCTATCTGACTGCGAGCGGCATTCTCCACGTCGGCCAAGCTTTTGCCTGGTAATAGTTACCATTAAGACAAAAACGGTCAGCGCTAGGAACACGATCCCTATATGCTTCTTACTCTCCCCAGTCACAGGCGTTGGCGTAGGTGATTTTCTGTTTTGAATGACAATCTTCTTTTCACCTTTCTGCCCGTTCATTCTAAATGGAAGCTCCTCTTCACTTCCCTCATAACCGTCAAGCGCTTTTGTCTCTTTTAGCACATAGTCACCTGGGGGAAGTTTTCGGACGTCAATCACACCCTCCGAATCCGTCACCAACGTCGTGACTGAACCGTTTGCATTCAAGGTGTAAACACCTTCAGCAAAACTAAAGCAAAGACGATTCGGCTTATGTTGATCCTCATACGAGTAGATCTCAAAGGAGACGCCGGCGAGTTTCTTCTGGCCGTCATCTTGATCAACTTTCTCAATGATCAAACGGGTCAGTCCATTGGTGAGTTCGCAATCTTCTTTTATGTTCCCGTATTCATCAAGTGTGACAAGAATTCTTTCATCGCTTAACACATACCCCCGCGGCGCACTTTGTTCCGTAAAACAATACTCACCTGCCGTAAGGCCTTGGAATTTGGCCAGGCCGTAGCTATCCGTATTCGTGACACCCACGATCTCCCCCGTGCTAGACCATAGGCAGATCGTCGCGCCTTCCAAGGGTTCTTTTGTAGTTTCATCCATTTTGATCAGCTGAACCACCATTTTATGATTTTCACATTCAAGCTGAACCGATGGATTCGCTTCGCTTATGTCAAATATGTATTCCTCCCGGTCAACTGCGTAACCCGGAGGTGCCTTACGTTCCACTAATCGGTATGAACCGAAGGGAAGCGCTAAAAGTTGTAAATGACCATTTTTATCGGTTACCAGATCTGTCATTATTGCTTCTGCCTCTTGATCGTTGTATGGGTAAAGTTCGAAGACAGCGCCTTCCAAACCGAGCTCAGGCACTTTTGCATCTATTTTTCGAACCGTCACCTCTGTCGGTTGATTGAAAAATTGGGTCACGCCATGAACGGAACCATGTTCGTCAATCGAAAAATGATGCAAACGACAATCACGCAAATAACCCGGAGGCGCAACGAGTTCTTCAAAACAATATTGCCCGACAGGAAGGCCTATTAGCAGGATATTCCCATCCTGATCGGTCGTTTTCTCGAAAAGAAGCGTGTCTTGGTCGTCATATACAGCGACTTTCGAACCCGCCACCGGCATGGACGTGATGCTGTCGCGTTTTTTGAGTATGACCTCTGTCTGCTTGTTAAGAAGCAACATGACCACCGGATCTTCTTCATCTGAATGAAGCGTCACCGAAAAATCCGTAGGCGTCTGACTTCGCGCATAACCCGGAAGCGTTTCGATTTCGTGCAGTTCATAGTCTCCCACAGGCAAGCCCCGTACCGAGATGTGGCCTTCTTGATCGCTTACAAGCAGAGAGGACGCCGGACTTCCCGTAGAATCCGCCCAAGCATAAATTGCCTGATCTTCATTAAATACAAAGGTTAAGGGCTCTTCATCATCAAGAAGATAGATCTCAAATATAACACCAGGAAGACCGCTTCCGCTTTTTTCATCGATTTTATGAATTTCAAGTTTTGTCGGGCGATTATACATCGTAAATGATTGTATTTCGCCCGTATCCATCACGATGAACTCGACAGCCAAAGAAAGTGTATACCCTTCAGGAGGACTGATCTCCTGCAGGCTATAACGGGTGCCGGGTTCCAAACCTTTGATCGTGTGAGGCTCTTTTGTCGAAAGCCATTCATCGATTACCGCCTCCGTTTCGCTTTCGACCAACCGCAACTGGGCACCGGCGAGCATCTCATCTGTAATCTCATCTTTTTTTAACAGTTCCACCACAATCGGCGCATTGTCAATGATTATTTCGCTTGTCTTGCCCCAGTCGTCAATCTCGATAAATCGTGTGTCGCGATTGATCACGAAAACGACATCCTCGGCGCTGGCATAACCCTTGGGTGGATTGATTTCCCTGATGTAATAACAACCTACTGGGAGTACTCCGGCTGAAAATGCGACGCCCTCTTCATTCGTCGTCATACGATCCACTGTAATAAGCTTCCCATCGTATTTATCCGTAAAAACGACGACCTCTCCCGCTTCATCGATTATTTGAAATGTTGCACCTTGCAAAGGCTCACCTGTTTCTTTGTCTCTTTTATTAATCTTCAGCCGAATCAATATTCGTTCGTTGCCGACATAAACAGCAACCGTCTTGTTGTGCTCCGTGATGATGACTTCCCAATCTTCTTCGTAAAGCAAATAAGCCTCTGGTGTCGACTGTTCGCGCAACATATACCGTCCGGCGCGTAACAAGGGTGTCGTCACCATGCCATTTTCATCGCTGACAAGCGTTCCCACCGCTCTGCCGTAAAGATCCCGTGCCGGCTCATTTTGCTCATCGAAGAGTTCAAAACACGCCCCTTCAATAGGCTTCGCCGTATCCGTTTCAAACTTGATGATCAAAAGTTTTCCCTGTATGGGCTCATTTTCGACTTCTAATCGCGATTCAACCACTGCTGTGTGCATATCCTGGTAGGAAAGCTGAAGTGTATGAACCTTGTCATTCGGGACGAAACCTGAAGGTGGCGTCACCTCCTTCACCGTATAAGTCCCAAAGGGGAGCAAGCTCGATACCGCCTCTCCTGACGCGTCCGTCGTCAATACGTCAACCTGCTTTGCGTGATCATTAAAGATATGAAAGACGGCCCCCGCCAAAAGTTCTTTATTGATTGCATCCTTCTTGACCACACGTATTCGCCCTTGTGCCGTCTCGTTTTCGATTGACAGCGATTCGTCGACAAGGGACGTATGCATATTCTTATAATTGAGCCTGATCGTTTTTAACGAATCATCGAGCAGATAAGGCGCGGGCACCCTGATTTCTTTTAAATAATACGTCCCAAGCGCCAAACCGCTTACTTCTGCCTTACCCTGCTGATTCGTTGTCAGTGTTGTGACAACGGCTTTTTGGCTGTTAAGAAGTTGAAAACTTGCCGCTTGGATCGGGTTCCCTGTTTCATCTTTCTTAATAATCTCAATCTTTCCCCTGGCTTTGTGATTGTAAAACTCAAAAGTGATTGTGCGCTCAGCGATAAGCGCCTGCGATTTGACATCTGTATCAACTATGTAAGGGATGGGCACCGATACTTCGCGGACATAGATCGTGGAGCCATCGCCCGTATCGAATTTTTGAGGCGCTGTCTTCCCGTCCACCCCTGTTGTCACCCGAAACGTCCTGCCTGAAGAAAAGGACGAAGATTGCGAGAGTTCGAATACGGCTCCCTCTACAGTCACACCAGAATCGGCATCACGTTTGATCACCTGGACATAGCCTTCATTGGGCGCATTTAGAATAGGATCATGCCAGTAAACAGAGTTAATCTCGTCCATCGCGATCTCAACTGTTCGTGGGTTGCTGTCAAGCTTGCAACCGGGAGGCGCGCTTATTTCTCTTAGCATATAGCTCCCCGGGGGCAGCGTTTTCCCCGAACTGTATTCGGAAGAATTCATTGTGATCGTTTTTGAAAAACCATCGGGGCCATCAAGTTTGAAAGTGGCGCCCGAAAGGCCCTGTCCATTGGTCGTGGATGCCTTCTTAAAACGAAAGCCCCCTAGATCCTGCGACGCAATGGAATATAGCGGACGATAAACCTGCTTAATAAAATAGCCCTTAGTGGAATCATCGTTATACCAGGGCCGGTTTAACCAACTGCTATCACGATAACTCGCTAATGAAGTGGAGCTCATACTAATGAAATAGACTTTGTCCGGATCATGATTAGGAATGTTCATATAGGCATTTTCAGCCGAGGTGATCCTCCCAAGCACGAGGACAGAGTGGTTTAAAGCAGAACTATTACTGTTACCCGTGAGGACGATATCGCCAAGTTTCAACACACTCGGGGATACGCCAGCACCAAGCGCCTGATAGAGTCTTGGCATCTGTGAAAGTTGCGATCCCAATGTGGAGACCGTCTGAGTATTGAAAACAAGGCCATTACTGCTCGCGAACGTATGAGCGTTCGCCATCGTTTCGGCAATAGAATGGTAACGGCCGCCAATTTGAGAGGCCGTCGCCGTATAGACAACGTGCGTGACGAGATCCACACAGCAGAAACCTTGCGTCGATGTCATGAGGGGCACATACGACGTTCCGTTCAGCACTCGATTATAGGCGTAACCGAGCTGATTAGCCCGATTGACGTGGGCTGCGGCGGCTCTCAGATAGCGTTCACGCGAGACGGCCACCTGATGCGGTTGAAGACTATTTCGCTGTTCAGCGGTGTAGGCGTGAATACCCCGAAGATGATTGGGTGGAAACCATGAGAAAATAAGGAAAAGAAGGATAAATACCGCTACGATTTTGATGTTCTTTTTGCGACAAAACTGGCCCATAAAAATACCTCCTTACCTTTTGAACATAAGGATTCAAAAGTAAGAAGGTCATTAGTCCCTCTACCGGGGACAGTCAATAGCGGACAAATTGTTTAGATTCTAAAAAGTCGCAAGGCATTCGCGGTCGTCTGTTCGGCGACATCGTTCACGCCCTTGCCCATAATCTCAGCCACCTTCTCCCCTATGAGCGGCAAATAAGATGATTCATTGCGTTTCCCCCGGAAGGGAACGGGCGTCAGATAAGGCGCGTCTGTTTCCAACACAAGCCGGTCGCAGGGGACGGCTTGGAGCGCGGCGATAGGTTTTTTCGCGTTCTTGAAGGTCAACGGGCCGTCAAAGCCAATCATGAAGCCCAAGTCGGTCAGTAAGGGCACCGTCTCAGCGCTCCCCGAATAACAGTGAATGACACCCGCGGGTGCCTCTTTGGAAAATAGGCCGTCGTCATTTGCCGCATTCAACATATTGAGCGTGGCCTCGGTCGCCTCACGCATGTGAATGACGACCGGAAGAGATAGTTCATAAGCCAATTCAAGTTGCTTTCGAAAATTTTTTTGCTGGACATCTCTTGGAGAAAAATCATAGTGGTAGTCAAGCCCGATTTCTCCGATCGCCACCACAGCCTTGTCGCGACCTTGTTTTTGGGCACGTTTATTCGTGTCAAGGATAAGTTCCTTTAAACGCTCTGAGGTTTTTTCATCACAACTTTTGGCGTCGTGGGGATGAACTCCCACCGCCGCGTAAAGCATAGGGTGTTCGAGCACAAACCGGCATATTGTTTTTGAATCTTCTTCGTTGGAAGACGCCAATAATATGCGTGTCACACCCTTGTCACGCGCGCGCGCTAACACCGCGTCAAAATCCTCTTCGAACGCTTCGTCCTGCAAATGCGCGTGCGTGTCAAACCACTCGGTCACGACAGCATCGCTTCTAAGGCTTCCAGTTCCTTTTCAACATCAATACGGGGGAACATCGCCTTACCCTTCACCACGCGGTCATTACCCACGTAAAGCCCCCGCTCACCTGCTGTTTCCCAGGCGGTAAAGGCCTCTTCGTCAGGGATGCCGAGCTGTTCGCGGATCAGGGAGGGTGTCGTCGTCATATAGGGTGAAATCAGAACCGCGATACGGCGCAGGTTATCCGCTAAGGTATAAAGCACGGCCGCAAGCCTTTTGTGATCGGCTTCATTCTTCGCGAGCACCCAGGGCATCGTCACGTCAATGTATTTATTACAGCGCCCGATTTGCGCCCAAATCGCTTCAAGCGACAGGCTGAATTCAAGCTTTTCCATATGGGCTTCCACAAGTTTTTTTGTCTCGACCGCGTGGTCGTCAAGCTCCGTGTCAACGGTTTCCGAAAGGTGATCCTCCGGCAGACCCTCCGGGAACGTCTTGGCGATCATGGCCACCGTCCGGCTCAAAAGGTTACCTAAGTCATTCGCCAGATCGCTGTTCATCCGCTCAATTAAGGCCTGGTTGGAAAATACTCCGTCGGCGCCAAAGGGCACCTCGCGCAATAAGAAGTAACGGATGGCATCGACCCCGTACTGATCGACCAGAATCACAGGGTCCACCACGTTGCCCTTTGATTTTGACATTTTTCCTTCTTTAAGAAGTAACCAGCCGTGACCGAAGATGTGTTTGGGCACCGGCAAATCAAGCGCCATTAATAGCGCGGGCCAGATAAGCGAATGAAATCGCATAATTTCCTTTCC
>DIRK01000034.1 GCA_002427535.1 Mageeibacillus sp. UBA5438
GGGTTGACTTCTTATAGCTGGTCTTTCATAAAGACCTCACGGTCGTTAATCTTGTCCGTTAAGGCCGACTTCAACAAAACTTTTATTTGTGCCGGATTTGAAACGCTTTTTTCCATAGCAGAGAGGTAATCTTTCTTGTTGATTTCGCTCCAAGCAACACAGAGTTTCAGGTTCTTTTTCAGCATCAGGTCAAGCCCAATCCTCATACTTCTGCCGTTGCCCTACATAAACGGATGAGCGACATTCATCTCCACATATTTATCCGTAATTTCATCAAAATTGCTTTCGGGCATTTTTTCTACGCTCTTAAGCGTTTCAGGCAGAAACTGCGCCATAGCGAATTGGAAGCCACCTTTGGCAATATTATGCGTTCTGATTTGCCCGGCAAAATCATAAAGTCCACCGAACAGATGGCCGTGAATCTGCTGCAAAACTTTGACCGTCCCAACCTCTAATGTGTTAAACAGAGAACTGTCAAAAAGCGCATACGCCTTACTCTTACTTTTGCCGTCGATTGTTTCATCGCTGTATGTGAACCATTCTATGAAACGATTTGCGTTTTTGCTTGGAAAATTCTTGGCAAGCGCAATGATGCCGTCATAGTCAAGAACATTCGCCGCTCGTTTTTTTCCGTCAGGAGCGGTGAATTTGAAGGGGCTGTCTCAAAAAGGGACGGCCCCTTTCATGTATTGGGACATAAATTTTAACAGAAAAGCGGGCCAAAAGCCCGCCAATCCTGTAGAATGTCATTATGAACAAATCAAATCTACACCCCGAATATATCAAAAATTCGCAGTACATTCAACTTTGCCTTCCCATTGAAACGGACGTCTTGATTCCAGTGAGACATTCGGTCCGTCTTCTTGACCAAGTATTGGATGAACTCGACTACCGCCCGCTCTCCCAAACCTACGCGCACCGGGGCCGAAAACCCGTGACCCATCCGAAGAATCTTTTTAAAGTGCTGGTGTATGCCTACAGTCAAGGTATTTATTCAAGCCGAAAAATTGAAGATGCCTGCCGACTGAATCTCGCCTTTCAATATCTACTGCGAGGTGACAATATCCCCGACCACAACACGATTGCCCGTTTTCGCACAGGACGCCTGGGCGATTGTATTGAATTACTCCTCAACCAATTGGTTCACCATCTCAGCCGCTATGAGGCCATTGACTTCGACCATGTATTCATTGACGGCACGAAGATCGAGGCGAACGCCAATCGCTACAGTTTTGTGTGGAAGAAGGCCACGACCCAGTATGAGGCACGTTTGCAGCTCAAGATCCATCAATTGCTCAGTCGCTGCTTTGCGGCAGAGCTTTTGCCAGAGATTATGACAAGTGAAAGGTTGGAGGAGTATCTCACACGCCTGGAGGCACGCGCAAAGAAGGAAGCGATCGTATTTGTGCACGGTAAGGGCCGCCGCAAGACCCCGTTACAACGCGACATTGAAGCGTTGCGAGCCTACCTTGAAACACAAGAGAAATACGAACGCTACCACCTGCTGTTCAAGGGCCGTAACAGCTTTTCCAAAACGGACCCTGACGCGACGTTCATGCGGCTTAAAGATGACCACATGCGTAACGCACAATTAAAACCTGCTTACAATCTCCAGTTGGCCGTCGCCCACGAATACATTGTAGGGGTGGATGTCTCCTGTGAACGCAGTGACACGAACACGCTAAAACCGTTCTTGCAGAGGATGAAACACGATTATGGTCGTCCCTTTGACAAGCTTGTTTGCGATGCGGGTTATGAGAGCGAAGAGAACTACACTTATTTCGAAGAAGAGGGCATCACTGCGTACATCAAGCCGTCCAATTACGAGTATTCCAAGACGCGTAAGTTTCAACGTGATCAGGCGTTTCGCTTAAGCTTAGAATACCTCCCTCAACAGGATGCTTACCGTTGCCTTGAAGGGCGATTATTGACATTTTCCCACATACGTACAAGAAAGAGTGCCTCGGGATTTGAAAGTGAAAGTAAGCTCTATCGTTGTGAGAGTTGTGAGGGGTGTTCACGTCGGGCGACCTGCTATACGGGAAAATACTCAAAACAATTGCAAGTCGCTGAGACGTTTGAGGCTTACCGCAAAGAAAGCTTACGCAATGTGACGAGTCCTCTCGGGATCAAGCTACGGGTGAATCGTTCGATCCAGGTCGAGGGCGCTTTTGGTGTCTTGAAATGGAATCACGGATTCAAGCGTTTTCTCACACGCGGCATGGTGAATGTCAAAACAGAATGCTTGCTACTGGCTTTTGGATTTAACATCAACAAGTTGCATCATCGCATTCAAGGGCACCGGTTAAGGCAGGCACTATTCCCCCTGAAAGACACTGGATAAACAATCCATTTTCCATGAAAAGCGACTTTAGCCTATTTTCGCTTGCCCTTTTCTCCAAATTCTCCCGGTTTTACGACTTTCCATCCCATGGGTTTGCGTGACGGTACCTTCCGAAAGCACTTACACGACAACATTTCACGTTTTACCCATGAAAAAGGAGCTGTCTCATCACACTTTACGGTGTTCTGAGACAGCCCCTTTCTGGCGGAGAAGGAGGGATTTGAACCCTCGCTGGAGTTGCCCCCACTAACGGTTTAGCAAACCGTCCCCTTCGACCTCTTGGGTACTTCTCCGTAGGTCAAATCATTATAGCATGCAGGTCAATTCCTGACCTCAGCCAATGGATTATACCATAAACAAGATAAGCGGAATGGAAATCTTGTCCCCATTTTATGTACAATAGGGTCTGTTGAAAATGTCATAAAAAGGAGAGCCCATGAAAATACTCGTATTGACAGGCAGCCCCCATAAAAAAGGAACCACCGCGTTATTAGCCGACGAATATTGTCAGGCGGCAGAGGAAGCCGGCCATACTGTCCATCGGTTTAATACCGCCTTCATGCAGATACAACCCTGCACCGGATGCGACCACTGCCGAAAAAGCGACGACAGCGACTGCATATTCCGCGACGACATGCAAAACATTCTGCCGCACCTTTTAGACGCCGACGCTGTTGTACTAGTCTCACCACTTTACTACTTCGCGTTCACCGCCCAGTTAAAAAACGTTGTCGACCGCTTCTACGAAGTGAACGACAAATTACAAAAAAATCCCAAACAACTCCAAATGATCGTCGCCGGCGCCGACACCGACGAATGGGCCATGGACGGCGTCAAGGCACACTACCAATGCCTCTGCCGTTACCTGAATTGGGAAGATAGAGGCATGGTACTCGCCTACGGCTGCGGCACAAGAGAAGAAGCTAAACAAAGTAAATACGTAAAAGAAGTGACAAAGTTAGTTCAAAACCTCTGATTCCTGCGATACGAAGCAAACGGTCAATAAAGCATAAAATACAACAACAGGAGGCGTGCCAAGAGGCACGCCTCCTGTTGCTACAAGGAACTTGCAAGGAAAGAAAGGACAAAACCATGAAAACTACATTCAAAGCCGTGACCGAGGCAAAAGACGGTCTCACCATATCCTGTCAAGCACGCGATTTTGAATACACCCTCGACGAACCCAAAGAACTCGGAGGCAACGACATGGGCATGAACCCCGTCGAATCCATCCTCTGCTCATTGGGCGCCTGCAAGAGCATCGTCGTCAAGGCATTCGCGCGAGCGCACAAAATAAAGATCAACAGCGTACGCATCGAACTGGAAGGCGTCCTTGACCCCGACGGATTCTTAGGAAAAAACCCCGACGCCAAAATTGGATTCTCCGAGATCAAGACACACTTCTTCATTGACGCAGATAACACTGCCGAGGAAATCACACGCTACATCGACTTTGTCGAAAGAAACTGCCCCGTACAGGACACCATCGTCAACGCACCCGACTTCAAAACAGAAATCACCTTAATCGATGAAGAACTGGAAAAGGCCGTGTAGTCAACAACCAGAGAAACAAAAATGAGGACATCCGGAAAAATTCCGGATGTTCTCATTTGAACATTTCTCGTCCAGGTATGATAATAAAAGGGACCCCTAGGACACCTACCAAGAAAGAAGGTGTAACAATGACACAAGCACAAACACCACTTTCTTTAACGACCGACCCACATCTCCCTTTTTACAAGAACAAGAAAAAAGTGATCGGCATCGCGGTCGTATGCTTGTTAATCGCGCTATTAGCGTACGCGCTCGCAGGACCGGTCACCCGGCAAACGCGCTACAAGAATGCCCTACAGAACCTCGAACAGGGAGCCTATGACAAGGCCTACCTCGCCTTCACACAACTCCAAGACTACAAAGACAGCCCCAACATGGCCCAAGAAGCGCGCTACCAACAAGCCCGAAAGCGTATGGACGAAGGCGACTATTTGGGAGCGTCCCTCCTCTTTAAACAACTGGATGACTACCGGGACAGCCAAGCATTAGCAAAAGACAACAGAATTGAGGCCACCTACCAAAATGCCCGGCACTTATATGAAGAAGGGAAGTATGTAGAAGCTTCCAACACCTACAAAAGCCTTGGAAGCTACAAAGACAGCCAAGAAAAAGCCATAAAGATGCGATACCAATACGCAGTACAAAGCCTTGAAATAGGTGAGTACGACGAGGCACTGAGGTTATTTACGGAACTTGGGGGTTACCTGGATAGTCATGCGCTAGTCACCGAAACCCAGTACCAACGGGCACTCTCCCTCATGGAACAAGGCGAGTACAGCGAGGCCATCCGCGATCTGGAAGCATTAAAAGACTACAAGGACACACAGGCACAGCTAATCGAAGCCCGCTACGGCAACGCGCTCTACTTATTAGAATCTAAAGCATACTCCATCGCGGCATCCGCCTTCGAACGGCTCGGCAATTATCGTGACAGCGTCACGAAACTTCGCGAATCCATGTACCTGTACGTCACGCACTATACGAATCACAATAACTTCAACCAGGTCACCTATGACTACCTCAACGCGTTAAAAGCGATCGACTACGAGGACAGCGCCGCGATCTACGACGAGTTATATCGCTGGAAGATAAGCCTGACCTACCTGAACACAGAGCCGGAAAACAAGGAGCAGATTGACGAGTCCATAACTAGAGACGCCCCGTATGTGCACATGGGCTTAATCCTCACGGGCGGTATCCCGAAAGAGACCATCGCCATTCGAGCTGAACTCGAGTACTCAGATGTCCCCCAAAGTCATTTCTTTAAAGAATGGATCGCTGCAAGTGACAGCGACATGCTCGAAATCACATGGCCTGAGGGGTTACAAGGAGTCCCCGGACCCATCTTCGTGAAGTTATTTACACGAACAACCGGCGCGCTACTAGGGGAATTCAAAATACTCACAGAGGGATAAAAAATGGCAAAGAGAGCGGAATTCGAACCGCTCTCTTTTTCACGAGTAAATAAGGCCAACTTTATAGGGGTTTCCCCGTAGCGATAATACTCGCCAAAAAACCAGAAATGTCTTGTTTATTTGAAAGCATAACGGGCTCAATGCGAAAGTCAACATCGCGCCGCAGCTTATAAAGTCTAGTAAGTGTATCCAAATAATCGCCATCAATATTCTCAACAACGACCGCAATGTCAATATCAGAAAGAAGGTTGGCGGTATTATTTGCATAGGAGCCATACAAATAAATCTGCTCGACGTCCAGAGTTTTCCTCACTTTGTCAGCATAGGTTTTGGCAATTTTTAAAACTGATTCTTGATCCATGCCGCAGACTCCTTCGTTAACTCACGACGTTTACCCATTTATTATACTAAGCGTAAGGGAAAGGGCACTGCCGACTAAGCTATTTATTTCTCCTCTGACAAAATACGGCTCCCATAGAGGAAGCCGCAAAAATTTGGCGGAGAGAGCGGGATTCGAACCCGCGGAGGACTTGCATCCTCTCCGGTTTTCAAGACCGGTGCCTTCAGCCATCTCGACCATCTCTCCGAATGTCTTACAAAGCGTTGTCAGTTTACAAAGGAAAAGAACGATTGTCAATGTGAGAAGATTGGGCCTGCCATATTGTCCACACATTTGTATAATAGAATTCAAGCACTCATCCATAATAAACACTTCAACTGACGGGAAACGGCAGAATCGGCGGTAAAATAAACAACACCTCCGATTTTATTACCGGACAATGTCAAACGAAGAAATGATCAAGATAAGAGGAAAGATCTATGCAAGACAGTCACGATAACAATCGCGACCAAGATGAACTAAACAAAAACGCGACCGAGAACAATAACTCGCAACGGCGCGCGTCACGGCCCAATAAACGCATCATGCGACACGCCACCCGCACAAGCGGCGTGCTGCCGCTTGTCCCCATGCGAGCCATGGTCATCTATCCGGGCGTATTGCTCTCCTTCGACATCGGACGCGAACAATCCATCCGGGCGCTAAGACAAGCTATGGCCGGACGCCACGAAATGATCCTCGCAAGCCAGACCACATTAGAACCGTTTTGGCCCACACAGGACCAGATTCATCGGGTGGCTACACGAGTCTTCATCCGGCAGGTATTAGAACTCCCCGACAACACCTTCAAGGTGCTCGTCTACGGGCTTGAGCGTGTCGAAATCGACGACTTTGTCGCCGATACACCGCACTACGAAGTGCGCTACCACTCCCTGCTCGTCGCGCCCGCGGAAAGAACACCGACCCTGGACGCCTCACTGCGCCTCATGGTCGACCTGTTCCAGCGATACGCGGCCATCACGGACCGCGTCGCACCAGAGGCGGTCGCACTTGTTCGTCACGAAGCAGAACCCGGCCACGCCGCCGACGTCATCGCGGGACAACTCTCAATCCGCTTCGACGAACAACAAAAACTATTAGAGACGATCCCGGTCCTCGATCGGATCAAGCTGATCCTGCGCTACCTGCACCGAGAAATTCAACTTGCGGAGCTCGAACAAAAAATCGCGTCGCAAGTTCAGACACAACTCGAAAAAAGCCAAAAAGACTACTACCTGCGTGAACAAATGCGCGTCATCCAAGAAGAACTCGGCGACGACCTCGACCCGGAAGAAGAGATCGACACCTTACGCGAGCAACTCAATGAATCGAACATCCCTGCGGACTATAAGCCAAAAGTCGAAAAAGAAATCGACCGGCTAGAACGCCTGCCCTCCCACTTCCCGGAGTACGCCACCCAGCGCACATGGGTTGAAACGCTTTTAGAGCTGCCCTTCGGGCGCATCGATCCCGAGCGTCACGACCTGACACGCGCACGCCGCATCCTCGACCGCGACCACTACGGCCTTGAAAAGCTCAAAAAACGCATCATGGAATACCTGGCTGTCAGAAAACTATTAGTCGAAGCACAGGGTGACTCTACACTAAAAGGCCCCATCCTTTGCTTTGTCGGCCCGCCCGGAACAGGCAAAACCTCAATCGCCAAAGCAATCGCCGAATCATTGGGACGAAAATACATCCGGCTGTCCTTGGGCGGCATCCGAGATGAAGCGGAAATCAGAGGCCACCGGCGCACCTACGTCGGCTCCATGCCCGGACGCATTATCCAAGCAATCCGGCAGGTCGACACCGACAACCCGCTCATCCTGCTCGACGAGATTGACAAACTCGGAGCTGACTTTAGAGGCGACCCTTCGTCGGCGCTGTTAGAAGTCCTGGACCCGGAACAAAACCATTCCTTCCGCGACCACTACATCGAGATCCCTTACGACCTGTCACGCGTATTGTTTGTCACCACGGCCAACACCGTCGACACCATCCCGCACGCACTCTACGACCGGATGGAAGTAATTGAGGTAACGGGCTACACAGAGGCCGAGAAAATTGAAATCGCAGCAAAACACCTCCTGCCCCGCGAACGCAAACAGCACGGACTCACCGGCTCAGATATTCGCGTGTCGAAGAAGGCATTGGCGACCCTCATCCAAGGCTATACACAGGAAGCCGGCGTCCGCCAATTGGAGCGCGAAATCGCACGACTCTGTCGCTGTGTCGCCATTGAAATCGCGGAAGCCGAAGGCGAGAAAAAAACCGTCTATGTCACCCCTGACAACCTCGAAGGCTTCATGGGTAAACCGCGCTACTTCTACGACAAGGCCGACAAAGAAGACCAAGTCGGCGTTGCAACGGGCCTTGCCTGGACATGGGCCGGAGGCGACACACTCGCCATTGAAGTCAACATTGCACCCGGAACAGGAAAACTCATCCTCACCGGCCAATTAGGCGACGTCATGAAAGAATCGGCTCAAGCCGCGCTGACCTACATCATGAGCCGCTCCGCGACCTTGTCCCTTGATCCCGACAAAATGAAAGAACGGGACGTGCACATCCACGTACCGGCAGGGGCCATCCCCAAAGACGGCCCCTCGGCCGGCATTACACTTGCCACCGCGCTGGCCTCCGCCCTGACAGGACGCGCCGTCCGGCACGACCTGGCCATGACCGGTGAAGTCACCCTTCGCGGACGAGTGCTCGCCATCGGAGGATTAAAAGAAAAGGCCGTCGCCGCGCACCGTGCGGGCATACGGACCGTCTTGATCCCCAAAGACAACGAACGCGACGTCGAGGACATCCCGGAGACAGTCCGCGAAAAACTAACATTTATTCCCGTCGCACACATGGATGAAGTGCTGGAACAGGCCCTGGTTAAAACAGATGCCCCTGAACCACAGTGCGAATGTGACTAAATAACTATTGAATAGAAGCTAAAGAAAAAGACCCTTCGAGGTCTTTTTCTTTAGCTTCTATTCTTCATAAGATGATTGCCTGCTATCTTGAACCTACAGCTCCACTAATACATAAGTCCCGTCCGACGAACGGACATCCACTAAGGGGACGCCCGGGAAATCTTTTCGCATTTGTCGGAAAATGCGCATCGCTTCCTTCATCTTGTCCTCAGGCAAATGCCCTAAGAACCCCTTATATGAAAAATGCTTACCCTCCTTATGATCCACATCGATCTTCATCGAAGTGATCCCAACCCCTGCATCATCGGGCAATTTCTTGTTCAATTTTCGGGTTGCCATCCTCGCCGCGAAATTAGAAAACACAAGCGCATTAGGAAACCAGAGACGTACAATCGTTTTGCCCTTCTCCTTTACAATGATTTTCATATCGTCACCTTACTCTACAAAGATCTCAACATGATCACCATCGGCCGAGTCAACCTCAACGAGTTTACCGAGCACCCCCTGCTCAATCAGGGCCATCACCTGGTCCCAATTGACGGCGCCAAGATCAATACCGTTCAATTTGAAAGCACTGCTATCGGTCCCCTCAAGAATCTTGAACAAGGCAAGAGGCAGGTTGACGCGCACTTTGTCACCATCTTTTGAATCCACCACAATCTTCAAAAGCATCTTATCGGGATCTTTGCGATCTTTGGGCGCCACATAGGTCGTCTCGGGTTCAACCTCGCGCGAGAACAGCTGATCCATCGTCACATCAAATATTTCGGCAAGTTTGGGCAGTATCGCGATGTCGGGGAGGCTTGCGCCATTCTCCCACTTCGACACCGCCTGGCCCGACACCGATAAATGTTCCGCCAACTGATCCTGCGTCATCCCTTTTTCTTTGCGCCATTTAGCAATATTGTAACCAATCATATAAGCATCCATTTTCTTTCCTCCTTCAACGGATCTGATCTTTTCGCATCTGCTGAAACGATTGGATCTTGGAGCGATCGATCGATTCGACCCATCCTTCATAATCTTGTTCCTCGATCTTGTGATCCGCGATTTCCTGAGTGTACGCGTAACGATCTTGAACGAAAATAATGGATTCTACGTGCATGTCGCTTCTCCCCTCCAAATGATTTCAGCCTTGCTGATACATCTAGCCTAAGCAGCAAAGCTTCACCTGTGAAGGGATTCACGGTTGTTTCTTGTTCCATCATACAACTGGTAGTTGTATTTGTTGTAAACTGTTGGTTGAATATCGCAAAAGTCGTGGAAATGACGCCATTTAGATGGAATGCCCGCGATACCACGTCGGAATGCACTCATCCTCCTTGGGGTACCAATCCAAGAGGATCCCGGCCATCTCCCTCATGTTCGACACATCCTTATCGCCAAAAGGAATCGCCCACGGGAGTGAAGACAGCGCGCCCACTGAGATGTAAAGCTGGAAAAGTTCCCAGAAACAACAAGGGATAAGGGAGTCAAAATAGGCATCCACCAAAGCCTTCGCAAAAATGGCAGATGCTTTCACACTCCAAAACAGACGATTAAACTCCTCCCAAGGGTCGCCAAAATCCAAACGATCAAAATCAATGAGCACCAGCTGACTGTCACGATCGATCATCATGTTGCCCACATGGTAGTCGCCGTGATGACAACTTTGCGGACGATTTTTCAAAAGCCCTCGGTGGCGTTCAATCGCGCGGAAGAAAAAAGCATCTCCCTCATACGTTAAAGGACAGGCAAGATAGTTTTGGATTCTCTTGTCAATCTTGCGATTAAACAGTGTGTCCCAATCTTCAAATTCACCCGATCTTGGGATGGAATGAATTGTTTTTAAGATGCCGCCTGCCATATTCCCCAGTCGCGCTTGTTCATTTGTGGGCAAGGTCGGAATCAGCGCCTCCGCGTCCTCACCCTCAATCCATTCCTGAAGCGAATAAATCCCGCGCTCATAACGCCCCATGTCAATCGCGCGGCTCATGGGGACCCCCAATCCGGCCATTTTTTGTCACCACCCGGTACTTCTCATCGGCTGACCAGCCCGCCAGTACGGGCGTTATCTCGAAAGGGGTAAGAGGGAGTCCCTTTAAATCATGATTCATCCGCATCGCCCCCTTGATATTTCCTCATGCGCACAAAGGGTTCACGAACTTCTTTTGAAATCAAAGGTTCATAACACTCCGGGCGACGGTAGGCATTGCCGTGCACTTCTTCTTGTCGGTAACGGCGCATCCGTTCAATGGGAAAAGGGGCAATAAAGACACCCTCTTCTTCACCGGCCTCCAAGATGCAAGTGTCGCGAGATGATTCTTCATCCGGAAGATAGGCCATCCCGTCAAAAGCCGTCGAATGACCATTGCAGTCAGGGTGGCCTAAGGGGTAATTGGCAGTCGCGATCCCCAGCATATTTTCGAAGGCACGGGCGCGCAGCTGCGAAACGCGGTTGATCTCCATCGGGCAGGCATTGGGCACCAAGATGATCTCCGCGCCGTGAAGCATCAGGATGCGCGCGCTTTCAGGAAACTCACGGTCATAGCAGATCATGGCACCGACTTGTAATTCACCCTTAGCGGTATCCAATGAGGTCACAGGGAAGTGATTGCCAGGCCTGAGAAATCCTTCTTCCTTGTCAAACTCACAAATGTGGACCTTGGCATAGTGCAAAACAGTTTTGCCGTGCCGATCGAAAAGGATTAATGAATTTCTCGGCGAAGGCGAAAAGGATTCTAACAATGTAATCGCAATCGCCATCTCAAGTTCCTTTGCAAGAGTTTGGAAAAAGAGAAGAAAAGGATCGTCTAGCTTGATGGCGCGGTTTTGGACGTCCTCTTTTGTCCCCGAAAGATCGTAACCGGAGCTCCACATCTCAGGGAAAAGCGCGATATCCGCACCCAGAGCCTTCGCCTCCCGGCACGCATTTTCTCCCCTTATTTGAGTTTCCTCCAAAGACTGTCCGGGGCGTATCTGGAGTAAGCCTATAAGAATATCGTCCATGGTCATTCCTACAACACACTTTCATAAATACGTGAGCTATCACCCGAGGGGTGGTAACCTGTCCCAATATAAGAAAAACCGTAATGCTCGTAGTAACCCACATGGTTGGTGACAAGGTAAAGGTGCGTAAAACCACCCGCCTTGGCACCCTTTTTGGCCCGCTCAATAAGAAGCTTGCCGTAGGCGTGACCGCGGTAGTCTTCCTCAATATAAAGCGCACAGAGCCAGGGATAAAGATCCATACGGCTGACAAAGTCATTTGTGATGAGCCCCGCACAGCCGGCAATCGTGTCACCGTCCATGAGAAGATACCAATCGGGCAGGGGGACTTCGGTCGTAACGGCGTGTGTAATCGCGTCATGGTAGACCATTAGGGTATTAGGGGAGCCCCATCTTTTTTGGAAATACAAGATGAACCGTTCTGTTTGTTCAGGATGCTCGCGTACCGAAATAACCTCCATAAAAACACACGCCCTTCACTCAAGTTGTCCACAGTATAAAGCAACATAGGCTTGTATTATTCAAACATATGAAAATCTATTCATATGTTGTCACATCCGTTATGAAGTTGAGTGAGTAAATCGCGCATCATGAGAATAAGCCGACGTTAAAGAGGAATGAGCGGAGGTGCGCCATGAAAAAATATAACCCTGAGGCACTTGTGTTTGAAAAAACAGAATCGGCTGGTATTAAGCCTCATATTCGGATCGATGAGCGGCCCAAAAGTATATGGCAGACAGTGCTTTACGCCCTGCAAGTCACCGTGGTCGATTTCACACCCTTCATCTGGGTCGCGATGTTCGTATCCATCTCCGGTTTGCCCGACACCGTCCTGCCCATCATGATCAGCACTTCTTTTCTGGCCATGGGGGTCGGGACTTTAATTCAGACGATCTGGGGCAACCGATTGCCCATTGTGCAGGGCCCTTCGACTTCGGTGTTGACCGCTATGGGGACGGTCACCGCTTCCTTTGGTTTTTCTGCCATGTGGGGCGCTGTCATTGTGGGCGGGATTTTGGAATTCTTCCTCGGTATCAGTCGCTTAGTCGGCGCGATCCGCAAATTTATCCCACCGGTGGTTACAGGCTCTGTGGTGGCCGCCATCGGTTTTGTCGCGACCGAAATCGCTGTGACCTGGATCTTCACAAACCCGAATGCGTTGAACCTCTCGCTTGCGCTACTGGGCTTTCTGGTCGCCCTGGTCTTAAAGTTTAAAGGCAAGGGCGTGCTCTCGCACGGTTTTATCCTCTTTGCGACGGTCATTGTCGGTGTGGTGCTGGCAAGCGCTGTGGGTGCCTTTGACTGGGAACGCGTACACGCTGCGCCCTGGTTTTCTATCCCTAAGCTCTTCCCCTTTAAGGACATGGCCGACTACGGGCCCAAGCCGCTTACGATCGGGCTTGCGGCGGTCATTGGCGGCTTTGT
The DNA here is from genome assembly GCA_002427535.1 of Mageeibacillus sp. UBA5438. GTDB lineage: Bacteria > Bacillota > Clostridia > Saccharofermentanales > DTU023 > UBA4923. The sequence goes on from DIRK01000034.1 coordinate 13,033, forward strand.
CGGTTACATCGGCTCCATCTTGGAGTCGGTCGGCGACTACGCGGCCACCGCAGCCGTGAGTGATGAAGACTACAAGGTGAAACATATTAACCGCGGGATCGCGGCAGAAGGCGCGGGTTGTGTGGCCGCGGGTGTCTTAGGGGGATTACCCTTGACAAGCTACACGCAAAACGCAGGTGTCATCGCGGCGACCGGTATCGCGAGTCGCTTTGTCACGCAAATTGCCGCTGTGTTCTTCCTGCTCTACGGGCTGTCGCCGAAACTCGCAGTACTTTTGTCCGCCATCCCACGCTCAGTGTTGGGAGGTGTTTTTCTCATCACGGCCAACCTCATCATGTTCTCAGGCATCGACATGATCCTGTCTGAGACAAGGAGCCTCAAAAACAACATGATCGCCGGGATTACACTCGGTACTTCTGTCATGGTGCCTTTTTACGCGGAAACGGGAGGCGCGGCCTTTGTCGCGACCCTGGGCCCCTTCATGCGCATGTTCATGGGGAGCAACATCTTCATCGCGGTGTTTGTGGGAATTTTTATGAATATCCTACTGACCTATGTGTTGAAAGTCGGAAATAACAATAAGAAAAAGGAAAAATAGGGCAAAAAAAAAGGCACGCCCTGAGGCGTGCCTTACGGGGCACATGTCTATTTTTTAAAGCAGTCACTGCAATAAACAGGGCGACCGGAGCGTGGCTCAAACGGAACCTTGCAATCTTTCCCGCACTCCGCACAAACCGCGTCGTACAACTGGCGAGTACCACTGTTTCTGCGTGAATAGTTGTCTCTCTTATGGGCATCACGGCACGTCTTGCACCGCTGGGGCTCATTCGTAAAACCTTTTTCAGCAAAAAATTCTTGTTCACCCGCGGTGAAAATGAATTCTTGTCCGCAATCCCTGCAGACGATGGTTTTGTCCTCGAACATGGAAAACCTCTTTCCGTGAATTATTGCACAATAAAATACTATGCAAC
>DIRK01000059.1:0-177 GCA_002427535.1 Mageeibacillus sp. UBA5438
TGCCGCGCTCCTGAATATCCCCCATATCATCCTGGATGTGAGGGAGGCGTTTTATGACAATGTGGTTCTCTCCTTCGTCAACGATTGGCGCGAAGGTTTGACCCCTAACCCTTGTGTCATGTGCAATCCGGATTTCAAATTCAAAAAAATGTTCGATTTGGCCGACAAACTCGGGTG
>DIRK01000059.1:596-6883 GCA_002427535.1 Mageeibacillus sp. UBA5438
TGCGCGACTTTTTGAATCAGCATGGGCTCGAAGAACAAGAAGGCGCATTTGTGAATCGGGCAGGTGAGCCAATCGGGACCCATCAGGGGAGCTGGCGCTACACAGTGGGACAACGCCGCCATTTGGGTCAGGCGTTTGGGAGCCGCATGACCGTTCTTTCAATCGACCACAGAAAAAACATTGTGGTCTTAGGCACGGAGGAAGACGCGCAGATGGCGAAGTTAGAGCTTGTCGATTTCATAGGAAGCCACCCCTTACCCCCATTCTTTGAGGCGGAAGCGCAGCTCCGTTCGCAGGGGAAAACCTTGCCGGTCACGGTTCAATTGGACGATAGTCAGCGTAGAGCGACCGTGCGATTCATTCAAGCGACACGTCTTTCCTCACCGGGACAATCGCTGGTGCTTTACGAGGGCGACCGCGTGCTCGGGGGCGGGATTGTGGCCACGATGAGCTTCAATCCTTGAAATTAATCGCATTTTAAGGTATAATGCGGTTTGATGGCCGATTGTGTGCCTATGCCAATATACAAAATGGGGTGAATACGATTGATTGCAAAATCTGACCTGGCTTCATGCCGTGCTGAACTGGAAGAACGTCTCGGACAAAGAATTATGTTGAAATCAAACGGTGGGCGACGCCGCACCGTTATCCACGAAGGATATCTGGAAAATTGCTCGTCGAATGTGTTTACGGTCTGTTGTCCCGTAAGCCCTACTTACAATGAGCATGTTTGCTTTAGTTACATCGACCTGCTGACGAAGGTGGTGGAAATCGCCTATGACGATGATGGGCTTGAGCGCCTTCTCCAGCAAACGGAGGACAGCCGTTAGGCTGTGTAATTTTGGAATCGTTTGAAGCGCAGTACGCCGCTCGAGCGAAGATAAATTTATCTTTACACATTGAGGGTTCAAGGCCCGATGGATATCATGAGCTGTCTTCGCTTATGACCACCATCGGGCTTTCTGATCGCCTTCGATTTTGTCTTTTTCTGCGCGGCGCACAAGATGAAAAACGCGCGTGGCAAATGAACAGCGATTCAACTGAAATACCCCTAGAAGGGGACAATCTATGTTTTAAGGCGGCCGAATTGTTCTTTGAGGCCGTCGGCATCGAACAAGAGATGCTCCATCTTGAGATCCATTTGGATAAAATCATACCTGTCGCCGCAGGACTAGGCGGAGGGAGCGCGGATGCCGCCGCCACGTTGCTTTTTTTATGGAGCGCTTGGCATGCGGGCCTGGCCTCATCTTTCGGTCTGGACAAAAAGCGTATTGACAAGGAAACTTTATTGCAGATTGCGCTTCGCTCTGGCGCGGATGTCCCCTTTTGCATCGAGGGAGGGACTCGTTTTTGTCAAGGGGTGGGTGAGATAATGTCTCCTCCTCTTATCGCCCCGTCTTGGCCTGTTCTCATCGCTAAACCCGTGGCACAGGTGCGGACCGTTTGGGCCTTTAAACAATTGGATCAGATGCGAGAAGACAAGGCCTATAGTGCCCCGGGAGAACCCGCAGCATCTTTTAATATCTGGCGAGATGCGTTAAGAAGCGGTGATCCCGCCGCGCTTATTCCGCTTATATCAAACGACTTCGAAGATGTCCTGTCATCGCAGATTCCTCAAATCGCGGAGCTTTTAGACGCCATGCGGCAACGGAACGCCTTTACGGTTTCCATGACGGGGACCGGACCGACTTGTTTTTCGCTCTTTTTATCCGAAAAAGAGCGCGATCGGGCGTTTCAATCGTTAAGCGCCGCCATGCCTGAAGTGCGGTGGTTTAAAACAGCGCTATCCTCTTTTTTAGATCCGCTTGAGGGTTAAAACTGATCGGTATCGAGCCAGAGGGTGAAGGGGCCGTCATTGACGAGATTAATTTTCATTTCCGCGCCAAAGGACCCCGTTTGTACGACTTCCACGTCACGGCGCGCTAACTCGACAAAATACTCATACAGCCGTTCTCCTTTTTCAGGGGAGGCCGCCCCGATAAAGCTCGGCCGATTGCCCTTTTTTGTATTCGCGAATAATGTGAATTGGGAGACGATTAAGACTTCGCCGTCGACGCTTGCAAGATCCAAGTTGGTCTTGCCGGCCTCGTCTTTAAAAATGCGGAGTTTGTTGATCTTGTTCCAAAGGCGGGCCGCGCTGCTCTCATCGTCTTCTTCGCCAACCCCCAATAATATGAGATAGCCCTTTTCGATCTCGGACTGAAATCCATCCCGGGTGGAGACCTTTGCCTGTGTGACTCGTTGAATTAATGCGCGCATGGATGCCCCTTCCTTTGCCCCTATTAGTATTATGAATCATCCTACCACGAGGGGCCTTTACACGGATAAATCGACGGATAACAGCTCTCTTCCGGTCAAGTCTGTTCATCCTCCTATGGTATAATTATCGCACTCTTGACATCGAAGCTCGGGGCTTCGAATTGGAAGGAATGAGGAGATTCATGAAGAATTGTCAATTTTGCAACGCGGAACTCGATGACCACGCGGCGTTTTGCAGTCAATGCGGTAATAAACAGGCGGATATAACGGTTACTACCGCCGCGGTGACGCCGCCGCCTGCGCCCTATCCGTATCCGCCGCAAGCGGCGCCCAAAGAGCCCTCTGCCCTTGCCTTGGAAGGGCAGCGCTACTTTAAGTGGCTTACAGGAGGAATCTTTGGTACCGAAGAACCGATGCACCTTCTCTTTGCGGCCATCGTCCCCTTTGTGATTACGCTCTTTTACACGCTTGCATCCGCAAGGTTGATGAGCTGGCACGCGGGCGGGTTTTTCCTGTTATGGTTTTTCAGCATCGTGCAAATAGTCGCGCTGCCCGCCGTAGCCTGGCTTTTAAAACGTCATATGCTCAAACAAGAGGTCAAGATCGTGGATGTGTTTTCAACCTACGCATCATTTCACACGATTATTTTGCCTGTCGCGCTGTTGGTCTTGTTGTTCGGCCTGACGGTGTCCATGACCTCCGCCGGCGGTATACGCTTTATCTCGGCGTTAAGGCTGTTGATTCCGCTCTTGTCGTTTGCGGCCTCCCTGCTCTTGTCTGTCCATGATTCTGAGGCATCGCTCTCCAAAAAATGGCAACTTATACTCGCGCTTACGGGCGTGTTTATCGTGTTGCATGTGTTGGACAGTGCGATCTTGACAGCGGGTATGAATTGGGGCCTTTATAAAGGCTTGTCAGGCTTGTTCCGCTAGGTTCAAATGAGGAGATCGTTCGTTGCGTCCTGAACCACAAAGAACTTCGTCACGCCGTATATTCAGCCGTCTTTACCCGACGCAATTTTTAGTGTGCGGGGTTGTCTGCGGCTTTTTGATTGCGGTTGTCTTGGGCGTCTTCATCGTCTATGCCGATATGATGTCGCGCGTGACCTATGTCGAGGCGGATGACGATTCACACTGGAGGATTCAAGATCTGATGGATCCCGATATTCTTCTGGGCTATCAGCTTCAAAATGATCCGTCAACCGATGACGACACGGACGACATCGACCTTGACTCACCTCCCCAAGAGAGCGTTGCGGTTCAGGACATGGCGGGCGTTGACAACATTCTATTGTTCGGCGTCGATACCTACAGTTATACGGGCAGGTCCGATGTCACCATGCTGATTTCGATCAATCATAATACGAAAAAAATCAGCATCATCTCGCTGATGCGTGCGATGTATGTCAAAATAGGCGCTAAAAACCATAACTGGGGATTATTGAACGCGGCCTATTCGTACGGAGGCCCGGCGCTTGCGATGAAGACGGTGGAACAAAATTTCGGCATTCCCATCACGGGATTTGTGGCCGTCAATTTCACTTCCTTTGTCCGCATCGTGAACGCAATCGGAGGCGTAGGCATCACGTTAACGCCGGGGGAGGCACGCATCGTGGGTGTGCCAAGTGGCTACCAGCGACTGAATGGACAACAAGCGCTCGATTACTCACGTATTCGCAAGCTGGATAGCGATTTTCAACGCAACCAAAGGCAGCGCAATGTCGTTACCTCAATCCTGAATGAGATGACAAATCAGGGAGGCGCTTCTGCGTATAAAGCGGCGACGGTCATTCTTGCAAATACCTATACCAACATCGACCTGAACAGCTATATTACAAAGGCACCCACCTATCTGTCGTACCAGCGTTCTCAGCTTCAGATTCCGGACATGAGTGAGACGCGTCAGTATTACGTGAACGGGCAAGAGGTCTGGTGGTTTGACATGGCAAAAACCCACCAGCGCATCATTGAATTCGTAACAAAATAACAGCTCGGAGGAGAATGGATGCCGCAAGATCGTAAAGCAGTTCGTTTTTCAGCCCCGTCATTGAAGCGTCTGAGTGTCGATTTACTCTATGACATTTTAGGTTCATTCTTTTTTGCCTTGGGGGTCTACAACTTTGCGGTGCAGGCAAATTTTGCGCCGGGCGGCGTCACGGGCATCGCCATTATTGTGAACCATTTTACGAATTTGCCCATTGGCACCCTGGCGCTTTTGTTCAACATCCCCCTCATCCTGATGGCCTGGCGTATCCTGGGACATCGCTTTTTAATACGTTCATTTCGAACGCTTGTAGTCAATACCATCTTCCTTGACCTGATCAGCCCCAGGCTCCCCGTGTACCAGGGCGATCCATTCTTGGCCGCCCTTTTTGCGGGTGCTTTGGCCGGCATCGGCTTGGCCATTGTTTATCAGAATAAAAGCAGTACAGGCGGTTCGGATTTGCTCATCATGTCCTTGCGCAAAAAGAGACCGCATATGTCACTGGGGCAAATCACCATGTTTGTGGACGGCATTGTCGTATTGACAGGCGGGCTTGTCTTTCAACAGATTGATTCGGTACTCTACGGCTTCGTCTACAGCGCGGTATTGATTGTCGTCATCGACAAGATCATGTTCGGCGTGATCTCAGGGAAATTAGCGATGATCATCTCATCGCGCGGGGAAGAGATTTCAAAGGAGATCGGTGAGAAATTGACCCGCGGCTCAACGATTCTCCGCGCAAAAGGCGCTTATTCGAAGGAACATCGTCCTGTCGTGATGTGTGCTTGCAGCCGCTCGCAGGTGCCCGAAGTGCGAAAGATCGTCAAAGAGATCGATCCCGACGCCCTAATGATCGTCACCTCTTACGACGAGGTCTACGGCGAGGGGTTTCTCCCGATCGATGAATAGCGTTACCCAGGTGACAAGAACATCTCCAACTGTTGGTAGAATGATGAGCATGTTATTTATCTGCCTTTTGTAGCGTACGATAGTTTTGAGCCGGAAAGGAAAAAGTGATGCCGCCAGCACTGGAAGTTCAGCATTCAATCCCTATTTTGACCGTCTTTTTACAAGGACTTGTCAGCTTTTTATCGCCCTGTGTCCTGCCCCTTTTGCCGATGTATATCGGCTATTTGGCAGGGGGGACCTATCAGGTGAGTGAAGACGGTAGTATTGACTACCCGAGAAGACGCGTCTTTTTAAATACCCTGTTCTTTGTATTTGGGATCGCATCGACCTTTTTCGTACTGGCCTTAGGATTTACCGCCGCGGGTGAGTTTTTCCAAACCTACCGGCGCACTTTTGCGATTGGGGGCGGTGTGCTGGTCATTTTGTTTGGCCTGTACCAGCTGGGCGCTTTTGGGACTTCCTTTTTCCTGGCGCGCGACCGTAGACTGCCCTTTAGGCTGGATCGCTTCGCGATGAATCCATTGATCGCTTACCTCATGGGATTCACCTTCAGCTTCGCCTGGACGCCCTGCATCGGGCCGGCCATGTCAAGCGTACTCCTGATGGCGGCAAGCGCCACGCAAAGAAGCCTCGGATTTTTGCTCGTGGGTGTTTACGCACTCGGTTTCACCATTCCGTTTTTGCTGGTAGGTCTCTTTACGACACAGGCACTTGACTTTTTCAAACGTCACAGCAAAATAATGAAATACACCGTCATTGCCGGAGGGCTACTCATGATAACCATCGGGGTCCTGATGATTATCGGGGTGTATGGCGGCTAAATGAAGGGATCTTTTATGAATCAACAAAAAAGAAAATCACGTCTCCGTATCAGCCTGACACTTGCGATGCTGGTGTTGCTCATCGCGGCGATGCTTGTTACAGCGGCCTGTAATCAGCCGGGCGGAAAAGACACCGGAAAACTGCCGGACCCGACAGGCGACCCGGAAGCCTCTGAAAAGGACCGCGTGAAAGCGTACGATTTTGCACTTTTAGACCAACACGGTGTGCAGCACAGACTTTCGGAATACGAAGGCAAGGTCATATTCTTGAATTTTTGGGCAACCTGGTGCCCACCTTGTAGAAAGGAAATGCCA
>DIRK01000059.1:7010-14507 GCA_002427535.1 Mageeibacillus sp. UBA5438
TTTTTGGGCAACCTGGTGCCCACCCTGTCAACAGGAGTTGCCCGACGTCGAGCAGCTGTACAAGGACTATGATCTGAATTCGAAAGAGTTAGCGGTTTTGGGTGTAGTCCTGCCTTCAGGCGATAAATCACCGGCCGGGAATCGCGAACTGCCCTTGGAAGGCGTGGAAGCTTTTATCACGGACCATCAAATTACGTTTCCAACCTTGATGGACACCGCGGGCAAGGTTTACGAAGAGTATAAAATCACCGGAATGCCGACGACCTTCATCATTGACCACGAGGGTTACTTCATTGGCTATGTGCAGGGCGCGCTGTCAAGAGAATTGATGGATTACTATGTCGATCAGGCGATTGAGGAAATGGCCGAATAACCTTTAGGGGGGCTGTGTTAGAATAAACCGGCAGTACTAAATGTCGGGAGGGACACATGCTCGATTTGTTATACATTCGAAACAAACCTGAAGAAGTTGCGCAAAAGCTTGCCAGACGCGGATTTGAGGTCGATTTCTCAGACTTTCTGGAAGCCGACGAAAAAAGGCGCCGCCTGATGCATGAAACAGAAGAATTGAAAGCTGAACGCAATACGAAGTCAGCCGAAATTCCTCTGATCAAAAAACAAAAAGGCGATATCTCCGCTTTAACAGAGTCGCTGCGCGAACTGGGCGAAAAAATCAGAGAAAATGACATTCTGATTAAAGAAATGAACGCCGAACAGCAGGCGTTCCTGGCCTCGCTTCCCAATATTCCCGCGGACGATATCCCTGCGGGCGGCAAAGAAAATAACGAAGTCGTCTCTGTTTGGGGTGAGCCGATGGCCATGACCGCCCAGACAAAAAACCACGTGGATCTTGTGGAATCCTGCGGCATGATCGACTACGAGCGGGGCGCGAAGCTTTCAGGGAGCGGTTTTTGGATTTATCGCGGCGCCGGTGCCATTTTGGAATGGGCGCTGCTTAACTATTTTATCGGTGAGCATCTGAAAGATGGCTACGAGATGATGCTGACGCCGCATATCTTGAATTATGAATGCGGATATGTGGGTGGACAGTTCCCCAAATTTGAAGACGATGTATTCCAGCTTCGCGGCGGCGGCGAGAAATTCCAGTTTATTCTGCCCACCGCGGAGACGGCTTTGACGAACGTTCATGCCGATGAGATTTTGAAGGAATCCGAGTTGCCGAAAAAGTACTTCGCCTTCACCCCATGTTACCGCCGTGAAGCTGGTTCTTACCGGGCGGATGAGCGGGGCATGATTCGGGGCCATCAGTTCAACAAGGTTGAAATGTTCCAGTACACACGGCCTCAAGATTCCGAGGAGGCTTTTGAAGAACTCGTCCGAAAAGCCGCAAGCCTTGTCGAGGGGCTGGGGCTGGTCCATCGGGTCAGTAGATTGGCGGCAGGTGACTGCTCCGCGGGGATGCGCAAGACATATGACATTGAGATCTGGATCCCGAGCATGCAAATCTATAAGGAAGTCAGCTCGGTCTCGAACGCGTCCGATTACCAGGCGCGCCGGGGTAATATCCGCTACCGCCAAGCCGACACGGGCAAAACAGAATTTTGTCATACATTGAACGGTTCGGGCCTTGCCACATCACGTGTAATTCCGGCCATTGTCGAACAGTGTCAGCAGCCTGACGGCTCCATACGGGTGCCTGAGATTCTCGCGCCGTGGATGCACGGCATTGAGGTGATTCACCCGATACAACGGGGAAATGACTGATCAATACAAGACGGTTCGCCACGAAGGCCGATTTGAGTTAAGCGATCGGGGATCGCGTTTCATCGGGCTGTGCAGGCCGATTAAAACAGAAGAGGACGCGCTTCGCCTCATCAGCGACGCGCGTGTGCTCTATCCTGAGGCACGCCACTACGTCTACGCGTGGCGCAGCAATTACCTCACTAAACTACAGCGTTTTACTGACGACGGCGAACCCAAGGGAACCGCGGGGCGGCAGGTACTGGACGCGCTCGTATCGCAATCGATCGATCGCGCGGCCATTGTGGTCGTCCGCTATTTTGGCGGTGTTTTGCTCGGGACGGGAGGCTTGACAAGAGCCTACTCGCGGTCTGCCAGAGGGGCTGTCGAGGCGGCCATCCCCATTCAATTCATCCGATGTGAAAGCTTCTTGCTTGAGACCGATTACGCGGTTTACCATCAGCTTGAGGGCCGGTTGGAAACCGCAAAATTCTATCTGGAATCCCCTGAGTACGGGGCGCGTGTGCGCCAGATCGTCGGCGCGACAAGTGATCAGGTGGACGCGCTTACCGCATTGATTATGGATGTGTCCGCGGGCACGGCCTTGCTTCGTCCTGAGGGTGAGCGGTGGATTGAAACGCGCTTGGAACAAGAAGCCGCCGACTCGGATGTATAATAAAAATAAATCACGTTGAAATACAAGGCAATGTCCGCTAGGAGGAAAGATGGCTGGTCATTCTAAATGGAGTAATATTAAGCGGCGAAAAGAAGCCGTCGATGATAAACGCGGTAAAGTATTTTCAAAATTAGGCCGTGAACTGCAGATTGCGGTTCGAAGCGGAGGCGCTGATCCCGAGACGAATACGCTCTTGCGGGACGCGATCGCCCGCGCCAAGTCCTACAACATGCCCAATGACAATATCCGCCGATCGATTGAAAAGGCGGCGGGTGACTCGGGCGCTGCCGCATTGGAAGAAATTTACTATGAGGGATACGGGCCGGGAGGTGTCGCGGTCATGGCGCGCGCCTTGACGGATAATCGCCACCGAACGGCCGGTGAAGTCCGCCATATATTCAGTAAATACGGCGGCAATTTGGGCACGGACGGCTGTGTCGCTTTCCAGTTCGAGAAGAAGGGTATTTTGCTGATTGAGCGTTTCGACGGATTGGATGAAGAGCAAGTGTTCATGGACGCGCTGGAAGCCGGCGCGGATGAAGTCGTCCTGGACGATGAGCATATGATCGAAATCGAGACGGCGCCCGAGCTTTACGCGGCCGTTCTCACAGAATTGTCGAAATCGTATGAATTTCTCGATCAAAGTTTGGGTTACGTTCCGACGGTTCGGGTAAACCTTTCATCGGAGGAAGACATTGATAACATGGACAAACTGATTGAACGCTTAGAGGACAACGATGACGTTCAGGATGTGTTCCATAACTGGGAGCAAGAGGATTAATTTTCCACATGGTGGGCGGCTGGTTCAGACGGAAAAGAACGGACACGGGAAGTGTTGAAGCCGTTTCCCTTGAAAATGAGGCGGTGACGGTTGAGGCGCCCGCTGACTCTCTTTTTAATCCCTTAGGTCGCATTGCGGACGCGGTGATTTCGCAGATCAGTGAGCGCGATATCGCCTATGAAGAACAAACACAAAAGGAAATCCGCGAGCTGCTTTCCCAAATCGCGGTCGTCTCCTTTATCGGTGTCAGCGGCAGCGGTAAGTCGACCCGAGCGATCCGTGTCGCGCGCGAATATAACATTGAATACATTATTGATGACGGGCTCTTGATTCACGGGAGCGCCATTATCACAGGATCGTCCGCGAAACGGGCCGATACGAAAATGGAATCGGTGCGCCAGGCGATGTTTCTTGATCCCGCGCGGGCGGAGAATATGAGGCGGGCGCTTGTGGAGCATCTGCCCAGCGCCCTCATGATTTTGGGGACATCGGAGGCCATGCTGACGCGCATATGCGAAAACCTTTGGCTGAATCAGCCTTCGATCAGAATCCGGATTGAAGATGTGTCCTCAGAAGAGGAACGAAATCTCGCCCGGCAAACGCGACTGAGCGAGGGCAAGCATACCATCCCGGTTCCGAGCATGGAGATCAAGCATGAGTTTTCAGGCTATCTTGCGGAGCCCTTCGCGAAGTTCTGGCAGCGCTTTGATTTCGGCATGTTTAGTTCACAGCAAAGTCAAACGATTGCCGATCTGGATAAGACGGTCGTCCGGCCGACCTTTTCGACACTTGGAAGTTATGCTATGTCGGATCAGGCGATGAAGGATTTGGTGCGCATGCTTGCCTGCGCGGTGGATGGTGTGGAAAGTGTGGTCGGTCAAAAAGTCCATAAAGAACCTTACGGCATCATCTTAGATCTTGATCTGTCCATCTATTACGGCTCGAGCGCGCAGTCGGTACTAGCGGAGGTACAGTCGGCTGTGAGCGCGGGAGTTGAACAATATACGGCGGTGAATGTCTTAGCCGCCAATGTGCGCGCCGTGCGCGTCGCCAAGGGTCTGAAAGTTTAACACTATTCTCTTTTGTCTAAAAAGGATCGCGTGTCGTTCGCCCGTCACCCTCTATGGGGTGCGGGGAGCTTTGATATTGGGGGATGGCATCGGTGCGAGTCTCGTAGACGGCTTTTAAACGGGCGCCCATTTCCCGGACGAACATATAAACTTCAGAAGCGTATATACGTGGGTCGGTGGCGTATCCGATCGCTTCTATGCCGATCTTGTCAGCGATGAAAAGCGCGCGCTCAAGGTGGAAACGCTGTGTGGCGATGATGGCGGTCTTGACCTGGAAGACATGCTGCGCGCGGTAGATCGTGTCATAGGTGTCAAGCCCGAAATGGTCCATGAAGATGGCCTCATCGGGGATCCCCTGATCGATGAGGTAGCGGTACATGACGCGCGGTTCATTGTAGTTGTCTTCGCGGTGATCGCCCGATACGAGGATGCGGTCTGAGTACCCGCTTTCAAACAGCCGGACGGCTCCGTCAAGGCGATCTTGGAGCATGGGAGAGGGTGTACGGTTCTGGTAGATTTGAGCCCCTAAAACAATGATGCAGTCGACTTTGGGAGGGTGTTCATTTTCTTCCAAGATTTTTGGATGGGCCGTAATGGCCATTTTCGCGTAGATGAATAATACGGTAGATGAAAAGGCCAATATTAATCCCAGTAAAAAAGCAACGGCCGCGAGCAAGGCGCGTCCGATAAGCGTCCATGCATTCTCTTTTTTGGGGAATATAGATGTCATCGCCTCATGTTAGAATAATTACGGATCATTGTCCATCTGAAAAACAGCGGGAGAATATATGAAACTGTGTCGTTAATTGTCAAGAAAAAGAGAAATAAAGTAAGACGCTTCGCGCTTTTAGGACTGGCGCTGATGCTGATGCTGGTCAGTGCCTGTGCGCCGTCATTGTCGCCCGAACCGACTGAGCCGACAACCCCTCAGCCGACGACTCGGCCCACGGAGTTGCTCGAAAACGGAGATGACCTGGGTGTTTTTCGCGGTTTGCCGGGAGCGCGCGACGAACGGATGAACGTCGCGGTTTTAGATGCGGATGGATTAAATTTTAATCCGTTTTCTTGGGGTGAAGGGCGTTTTCCGGTGGATCCTTGCGGGCATTACCAGCCTATCTACGAGACGGTTGTGCGTTTCTTGCCCGAGGATCTCAAATACCATCCGGTGCTTGTTTCAAATATTGTCAAAACAGACGATTCCATCCAGTTGGCGCTTAACCGCGAGCGGCAGTGGCACGACGGTTTTTTTGTCACGGGTCAAGACATTATTTTTTCGGTCAACGCGCATATTGCCTTAGGCACCGCGACGGGGCGTATCTTGGCTGAGCTTGTGACCGAGATGAGTATGCCCAATGATCAGCTTTTGATTTTGAATATTGACAATAGCTCCGTGAATGCCGCCAATCGCGTTTTAGATGCGCTTTCTCGTTCGCTTATTGTGCCGCGTCACCACTGGGAATCGCTACTCACGCACAGTACTGCCGCGGAGGATTTTGACGCCATTGTCCTGCCGCTTGTCGGCTCGGGCCCCTGGCAATTGATCCAAAGGGATGAATTTGCGCTTTCATTTTCTCGATTTCCAATAGATTCAACCGGGAAGGCGTCCTATTTCACTCTTTTGCGGTACCACAATCATCAACTGGTGCAAGAGGCGCTGGAACATGACGATCTGGATCTTGTGCTATGCGCTCCTTTTTGCGGGGCGGATCTGACGCAAAAAAATCTAACGAGCGGCGAGAAGCTCGCGGGTATCGCGTTGAATCCCAAGGCGAATGAATGGCTCGCCTCACGTCCTTTTCGGCAACTCTTGGGCTTATCGGCGGACCCCGCACACACCGGTCCCCTGTTGATGCCTAACAGCTCCCCCTTAGAACGTTCGGATCTTTTGACTATCCCTTCAGTGATGACGCTCCTTGATCGTGAGCGCCTCAGTGAAGCGTTGTTGCCTAAAGACGAAGCGACGGTCCAGGCTTTACTTGAGGAGGCGGGCTTGCAAGTGAATGGGGCTACAGGTCTTTTGGAACGTGACAATGTGCCGCTCAAGACTTTTGAATTGATCTATCCGGAGGGTTCTGTTCCTATTGAAGAGGCGCTCGGTGTCTTTTTGCGGTCCGCGCGCGAACAGGGCATCCCTATCTCATTGAGGCGCGTGGCGGTTGACCGTTGGCGCCAATATGAAAGGGAAGGCAACTATGAGCTCATCTACCAGGAGAGTTTCACCGGAGAATCGCCTGTGAACCTGATCGATCGCCTTTTGGGCATCCCCACGCTGAGCCTGGAAAAGGATGAATTGCTTTTGAAGCTTGGGGAGGCTAACCGTTTGCAAGAAAAAATCAAGGGCATGGAGCAATTGGCGTCCTGGTTGATCAAAGAGCAACTATTTATCCCGCTGGCAGGCGGGGCAATAGAGGTGGGTTGGTGGCGATCGACACGATTTACTGCGGATGACTTGGCATGTGTCTTGTCAGCACAAGCCGAGTTTCATTTGGGCGAATGAAAGAAGGAGTGTTTTAAAAATGCAAAGGGGCTGCCCTCCTGGGCGGCCCCTTTTTGGTGGGAGCAACCGGGCTCGAACCGATGACCCCTTGCTTGTAAGGCAAGTGCTCTCCCTGCTGAGCTATGCTCCCGACATTAACAGCTTAGCTAGTTTAGCACAGTTGCAGTATTCTACAAAATGCGCCACTTTGTAGCATAATCCTTGCTTTTTGTTGAGTCAAAGGCTTCGACAATTCATAATCCAGATATTATGGCAGGGCCACTTGAAACATTCGCGACGCGTCTCAAAAAATTGCGCAAAGAAAAGAACCTCCGTCAGGATGATGTTGCGGTGGAATTAAATGTGAGTCGGCAGACCATTTCAAAATATGAGCGCGCGGAGCGCGAACCTGATTTTGATATGTTGTTTAAAATTGCTATTTATTTCGATGTCTCCATTGATTATTTGTTTGGCAGAAGCAGAAGCCGACGCGTCAATTATTTGGACGATAACGCGTTGGAATGGTTCTGGTCCATGAGAGTCGCGGAAGAGCCGGAAAAGCGCTGAATCTGTGGCCATTTGGCTCGGTTGACAAGCGCTTGATTCATCTGATAGACTGACACAGCCGCTTGAAAGAGCGAACTGGCGCAGTAGTTCAGTTGGTTAGAATGCCAGCCTGTCACGCTGGAGGTCGAGGGTTCGAGCCCCTTCTGCGTCGCCATAATTGCCGGCTATATGCCGGCAATTACATAGGCCCAGATAGCTCAGACGGTAGAGCAACGGACTGAAAATC
>DIRK01000059.1:14665-17056 GCA_002427535.1 Mageeibacillus sp. UBA5438
GGTAGAGCAACGGACTGAAAATCCGTGTGTCGCTGGTTCGATTCCTGCTCTGGGCACCAAGACCCCCGCGATGATCGTGGGGGTTTTGTTTTTGCAAATCACTATGTCGTCATGATGACTATTTCGCTGTCCGTAGCAGGCGGACAGTTGAATAGAATAAATAAAAACAAATTGCTTGAAATGGCGCTACCATCGGGTGATTAGACTTTTCAGAATAGTTTCATTCATTTCGACAATTTGTCATTTCTTGAAGTAAAACGGCTGATTATAGGCCTCTGAAGCAACTAAAAGCCCTGATCGCTGTCGTAGTAGTTATACACATAGTTGTTAACATTATCAACAAAAATGTGCGTAAAAAGTCCTCGGATCTAACTAATAAAAAGAACAAGTTACGGATGTCATTCATTGTCATGGTGGACCGGCTGAGTTAAAATAGAACAAATATCAGATGGGGAGGCCGAAGTGAAAATTGCTGTCGGAAGCGACCATGGCGGGTACGAACTAAAAGAAGCGATCAAGAGACATTTAGAGGAAAAAGGCCATACGGTCTTCGATGTGGGGACTGATTCAACACAATCCACAAGTTACGTCCAATACAGCCAAAGCGCGTCAGATAAGCTCGTCGACGCAACGTGCGAGCGAGGGATTGTCGTATGCGGTACAGGAATCGGCGTCTCCATTGTCGCAAACAAGAATCCGGGCGTACGTTGCGCACTATGTACAGATGAGTTCATGGTGCGGATGGCGCGCCGTCATAACGATGCCAACATGCTGGCGTTGGGAGGCCGTGTCCTGGCGGTGCCTTACGCGTTAATGTTGGTGGATTTATTTCTAACCGAAGCCTACGAGGCGGGACGCCACGCGACGCGTCTCGAGCAGATTGCGGAGCATGAAAGGAGAGTCTTTTGTGACTAACGTCAACGACTACGAAGGGGTGTTCATTTTTGACCACCCGCTCATTCAGCACAAACTTGCCCTGATGCGTAATAAGAATACGAGTACGAAAGAATTTCGTGAACTTGTCAATGAAGTGTCTATGCTTATGGCCTATGAAGTGACACGCGATCTTCCCCTGCGGCCGATTGATGTCGAAACACCGATCGGGACCGCTCACTGCCAGATGATTGAGGGCAAGAAACTCGCACTGGTCCCTATCCTGCGCGCGGGCCTGGGCATGGTCGACGGAATGATCAACCTTATCCCGATGGCAAAAATCGGGCATATCGGGCTCTATCGAGATCCTGTGACGCTCGAGCCGGTGGAGTATTACTGCAAACTGCCGGATGACGTCGAAAACCGCGATGTCATACTCCTCGACCCTATGCTTGCCACAGGCGGTTCAGCGGCGGCATCGGTCGATTTTCTCAAACAACGCAATATTGAACATATTAAATTTGTCTGCCTCATCGCAGCACCCGAAGGCATCGAGCGCTTGCACGCAGCGCATCCGGATGTTCCGATTTTCTGCGCCGGTTTGGACGATTGTCTGAATGAGGATGCCTACATCGTCCCGGGCTTGGGAGATGCGGGCGACAGGCTCTTTGGAACAAAATAAAACTTTGTAAAATAATAATTGCGCCGCTGTTCGCAAAAGCGATCAGCGGCGCTTTGTTTTGCGCTTGTCCTGTTATTCCGAGCGAAAATAAAAATGCTCCCCCGCAAAGGCAATCCTGCATTTATCCGGTAACAGATATTCCCTTTTGCGGCTTAAGCGGATACCATCTAATGAAGTACCGTTGCTGGAGCCCAGATCCTCAAGAAAATAATGCCCCTCTTTTAGCAAAATGCGCGCGTGTCTTCGGCTGATCGCCTGCGAATCAAGGCAGAGATCCACGTCTTTCAGATCGCGACCCACCACAAATTCATCTGCCAGAATAAAAGCTCTTCGCCCGTATTCTTCCTCAGGCGTCCCCGGCAATCCTTCTGACAGCTGCGCGATCTTGGTCTTCGCGCTCAAATCAAGATCTTCCGTCATTTCGTGGAGAAGGTCCCCATCGCCCGGGCGAAACAGACCCTTGATAAACGACAAGAACGATCCCGCTCCTAGATTGGTTTTTTCGCTATATTCTTTTTGTTTCACCCTGCGGGTTATCCGTGGTGACACTTCTTGGGGAGCGTCATCCAACACCGTTTTGGTCTTTCCATTTAGCGCCAACACTTCCTCATAAAGAAGCGCGAAGTCATTATTTTGATATCTGTCATTCAGCGCTTCGAATTGATCTTCGTCCCAATGAAAGTGCTGCGCCAATGCATCCATCAGGTGATCCTGCGACTCCTCCGAGAAATCGATCGTGTCGTGACAGGGCAAACAGACAATTTTGACAAAAGAATCGGAGGTGCTTTTACGATCAAGGAAAATAAGATCGGGTGAAAGTAGCGTCCGATTGACCG
>DIRK01000059.1:17335-19188 GCA_002427535.1 Mageeibacillus sp. UBA5438
TCTCCGTGATGGGTCGTAAAGACAATGGCCTTTTGTTCTTCCATAAACCAGGAAACAGCCGCAAGAGAAGAGGGGCGGTGACGGAGCAAAGCGCTTTCTAGCACAGGATCAAACGGTTCCCCTTCACAGGATGACCGCAAGATGACGCGCCAGAGATGTGAAAATTCGGTTCTTTCAAGCATAGCGCTCGTACCGGCCATCAGAGTCCGTCAATGACCGACTGGGTGAACACCCGATTGATTAGATTGGTCGCGAAGCTGATAATGTTTTCCCGAAAAAGCAACGCGACGGTGATTAGGATGGCAATGATAATGATTACCTCCAAGGTTCCAAATCCGCTCCATTCGATTCGTTTAGGAGCATCCTTTTTGTCTTTCATGACGATCTCCTTTCATCCGAGAGATGACGTATGGCCTATTTAGTATGGATAACAAAAGAGGGGGCCGATGGCCTCGTCTTTTGTCGTGAATGGACACGATGCGCAAAAATGACAAAATCTCAAATCAAAAATTAAAGCGCATGCCGATCACGGCGGGTAAGATCACGGTGGCCATGACGACGACCAGATCAATGGCCATCGGGATGACAAAAAGAAGTGAGCGCTGCTCCGCCTTCCCGCGCAGCGCGTCACGGTAAAGTTGCCTGCTGCGCTCGGACTGCATACGGATGAGCTCCAATATCTCGATGCCCCCTTCGCGCTCATAACGCGCCATGAGGCGCAAGGCGGCCTGTATTTCGGGCAAAGGACAGCGCTCGGCTAGGGCACTGACAGCCATCACGCTGTCATAACCTGATTCAAGTAGCAGTGCCGACTGGCTCAACGCCCTGGAAACAGGATTATCCGCATGAGTGTCAAGCGCGCTGACATGGGCGACCATGCGCAGCGACCGATCGAGCGTCAGGCCGCTTTCCATCAGAATATGCAACGAATTAATGGCGGAGGGATAAAAGAAACGGTATTGATTTTTCTGCCGCGAAGCTTTTTGGCAGATATCCACATCGCGTACGGTTGAAAACAACAAGGGCGCGAGCACAACGATGAACCAGGACACGCGTCCGGATACGGCCAGGATCACCGCGAGCAAAAGGCCCCAGCCGATATCCTTTGTTTTTTTCTCAAGGTATAATTTCCAAGCATTCTCTTGCTTCAATGCCAACTGCAAGACTGCGGAGGATACACTCATGCCGATCTGACCGGGCAGCCAGTCAAGGTATAAGCGCGACAGCCACGAGATCATTTTCGTGTCTTTTAAATTCTTTTCTTTTTGTATTTTGGACAATTTCCGACGGTTGGTTTTCGCGGTTGTTTTCTCAGGCGCCAGAAGATAAATAAGGATAAACAACGCCGCAACGGCAAGAAGATACAAAATGCTTAAAGGAACGGCCATCGCGTGATCTTCTTTTAGTGCCCCGCCGTAGGCGGAGGCGCCGCCCAGGATGAAGCGAGCCATGAGGAAAGGCGTGAGCGCCAAAATAAGCGCCTCGCTTGACTGGCCCCTTCGTTCATGGGCCACCTCGCTTTGCGTGTTGATCTGAGCGGACAGGTCCAGGTGGCTTTGCCGGACAAAGATATCGGTTCTCCCACCTGTGCGGGACAGCATAATGAGCATGGTAAAGTCACGCCGGCACACGGGGAGGTTGACTTCACGGATGAAGAGTAAAAGCGATTCATTAAGTGACATCTGAGCGTCCAGATTCTTCCTCAGTTTGACCAACGAACGGACGATGAGATTTTGACGCCCAAGCTGCTCGGTCAAAGGATCCACCGCCTCAATGAAAGCTGCCTCAAGGGGTACTCCGGCTGAAAGTCTTGTTGAAAGGAACCCCAAAAGATGCTGGTATTGCAACAGGAG
>DIRK01000059.1:19449-31536 GCA_002427535.1 Mageeibacillus sp. UBA5438
AACCACCCAGAGGAATCCTCCCCGATAAAAGCGATGGCCGCCATGCGCGCGGGGATGACGGACAAAACAATCCATTGGAGCACCGACAGGCCGTAGCGGCCGATGGATTTAATTTTGGAGGATCGTTTACGCTTGAATCGGGCCATATCACGAACCTCCCGACGCGTTTAAGCGCCCGAGATGAACAAGACGATTTTTAGTTCTTTTCATCTGAGTCGGTTGACCGGTTTTAGGGGCACTGAGGGTGGTCTCATCTTCATCCATCATGTCTCCTTCAATAAAATCCACTTGATCCGAGCGGTAATGCGTGTGGAGCACGAACTGATCCTCTCTAAATCCCCGGATTGAACAGATCTCGGCGACCAGGCGTCGGCCGTCTGACAGCCTCACCAGATGTACAAGCAAATCCACGGAGGAGGCGACCATACGCCTGCAGGCTTCCCAGGGGAGCTGGGAGGCTGTCATGAGGAGCAGGGAGAGGCGGTTTAACATCTCCATCGTGCTGTTGCCGTGACCTGTTGACATGGAGCCCGGGTGACCTGTCTGCATGGCCTGGATCATGTCATAGGCCTCAACGCCCCGCACTTCACCGACGATAACCCGATCGGGACGCAGTCTTAAAGAGGAATGGATGAGCTGTGAAAGCGAAATGACGCCTCCCCCGTCGGCAGAAGAAGTGCGCGCTTCCAATTGGACCAGATTGTGCTTGCCGGTCAGATCTAGTTCCGCGGCATCCTCCACCGTGACAATGCGCTCATTTTGAGGGATGAAGGCGGCTAAAGCATTCAAAAAGGTTGTTTTGCCGGAGGCCGTGCCTCCGCTGATGAAGATATTTTTTCTCGATCGCACGGCATCCGCCAAAAAACGCGCTTCATTAAGGGGCAGCGTATTGTTTTCCACCAAGGCTTCCATGGTAGGGCGGATACCGGTGAAGCGCCGGATCGACAGCACAGGCCCGTAGGGGGCTGCCGGAGGTAGGATGGCATGCACACGGGAGCCATCTTCTAATCGCATATCCGCGATGGGGGATCGCTCATGGACAAGCTTATTCGCGCGACCGAAGTAGCGGCTGATGACATGGGTCAGATGGGCGGCGGAGTCAAAGGCAAGATCCGTTTTTTCGAGCCGGCCGCCCCTTTCGACATAGATCTGGTCGGGGCTGTTCACCATGATCTCCGTGATACCCGGTTCCTCCACAAGAGGCTGCAGGATATCGAGGCCGCGCATCGCGTCGAACAGATGGCCGATCAATTGTGTTTTTTCAGCCAAGGTCAAAGAAGAGCCCTGGGTTTGAGATGCAACCTCTGCCGCAATGATGCGCCTTAACTCCTCATCGGAGGTATCCGTCCCCGTATCAAGATGCGCGACGACACTTCGAATCCAGTTTTGTTTTTCCTGATAACCGGGCAACATGATTCTATTCCGGAAGTTCTAAAATGGCGCATGTGGCGGGCAGTTGCGCCATGAGAATACTCAACTCACGCCGGGCGACCTCGGCCGCGGAGGACTCACCTTTTGGAACATCCATATAAAGGTGGTCACAGAGCTTTGCGATCTGAAGCAGTCGGTCAAGGTACATCCCTTCCGTGTCAAGCCAGACGGTGGTTATTTCGCTACTCGATTGAGCGTATTCATGAAGGAGATGGATCAGTTTTTTCACAGCGTTCATATCGGCGGCGATAAGATCGTCCGCGCGATCAGGCAATCGGAAGGTGAAGTAGCCCGATTCGTGAAGATAGAGCCATTCTCCGACGCTTTTCGCCTCAGGGATATCGCCTAAGGCGAGCTGACAGAGGAGCTCACCAAGAGTCTGTTTTGGGCCTCGCTGAAAGGAGTCTTCCATCCGGTAAAGCGGCTTAATGGGAAGGTAAACCAAACGGTGGCCAAGGCTCATTTCTTGCTTTATGACCTGCCGTGTTAAACGCCTCGACACCTCTTCTGAAAACGACAGATGACAGCCCATGTGCCTTATTATTTTTGGCGGGGCAGCTTCGCTACGATGACCTTCAAGGGCGTTTTGGATGGTCCTATCCAATTCGCGTATCCCGATAAATCGCAAAGGGGGGCCCTCTTGTTCATCCCAGAACAGGATGGAAGAATCAAAGGTCTGATTCGCAATGTTGGGATGCGTTTTCCATTGAGAGGGCAAGATAAGAACCGATGCTTGCTTTAAGGGGCTGTCGTCTTTTTCAAGGAGAGCGATGTCAGAGGATAAGCACGACGTCCGGTAGTGCCGGTCCGCGACGTCATTTAGGCGTTCGCTTGCCCGCAATGTGAACGTTTCATATTGATCGATCAGAATGACCTGTGGTTCCATATTCCAAAAGGGGGTGATCCCGCTATCCTTTCCTTTAAACGTAGGACGATCATATATAAGATGCCCCTTCCGTAAGTTAATAAACGGCCGGCGTAAAAGGACCTTCGCGGTCATTTTGTCGATTGTGCTATAGTGATAAAAATCGAATATTGTCTTATCGAGAGAGGTGGAGGGACTGGCCCTGTGAAACCCGGCAACCGCGGTCATGCGGCGGTGCTAAATCCTGCGGATGTCAAAGTCCGGAAGATGAGGTGATGGCAAACCTCCTCTCGGAGGTTTTTTTCACAAGAAAACACCTCCTCTTTCGATCAAAGAACAGGAGGAACAATGTTTAACTCAACGAATGATTCATGGCTCTTCACCTCTGAATCGGTAACAGAAGGGCATCCCGATAAAGTATGTGACCAGATCGCGGACTCTGTGCTTGACGCGTTGCTTTTGCACGATCCCTGCTCCCGTGTCGCCTGCGAAACTGTGACGACCACAGGCCTTGTCTTAGTGATGGGCGAAATCACCACGAGCGCCTATGTCGATATCCCGATGATCGCGAGAGAAGCGATCCGAAAGATCGGCTACACCGGAAACCCCTCCGGCTTTGACGCGGACTCTTGCGCTGTTTTAACCTCGATCGACGAACAGTCGTCCGACATCGCGATGGGCGTGAACTGTTCATTAGAAGCGCGCGGCAGTGACGAACGGAGCACGGGCGCGGGTGACCAAGGCATGATGTTCGGCTTTGCCAACGAAGACACGCCCGAATACATGCCGCTACCCATTACACTGGCTCACCGCCTGACCCGCCGGTTGGCGGAGGCAAGAAAAAGCGGCCACGCACCTTCCTTATATCCCGACGGCAAGTCACAGGTGACCATTCGCTATGAAGGCGAGCGTCCGGTCCACATCGACACCGTCGTCATCTCCGCACAGCACCGCGCGGACGCGCCTCCCGAGACGGTGCGTGAGGAGATTGAAGACGCGGTCATCTACCCGATTCTTGCAGGTGATTTATTCGACAGCCGGACGAAGGTTTTCATTAATCCCACGGGTCGCTTTGTGATAGGGGGGCCGCAGGGAGATTCGGGGCTCACCGGCAGGAAGATTATCTGCGACACCTACGGCGGATTCGGCCACCACGGGGGAGGCGCCTTTTCAGGCAAAGACCCGACCAAGGTGGACCGGACCGGATCCTACGCCGCGCGCTATATCGCAAAAAATCTTGTAGCCGCAGGCTTTTGTTCCCAATGTGAGGTCCAGATTGCCTACATCATCGGACTTTCAGAGCCGGTTTCCGTGACGGTGACCACCTTTGGCACAGGGGTCGGCCATTCGGACGAAGCCCTGAGCGCGCTCGTGCGCCGAGTGTTTGACCTGCGTCCTGACGCCATCATTGAACGCTTTGACATGCTCCGCCCGATTTACGCGCAAGTCAGCAATTACGGTCATTTTGGCAGACCCGATCTTGATCTTCCCTGGGAACGACTTGACGCGGTCAAGGCACTCCTGTCAAACTGAGGCATAAGAGGATAAACGTCGAGGTAATACCGCGTGTCAGATTTTGTCAGTCAATTCCAACAGGATTTTTTACCCGAGGACGGGCCGGTTTTTGACCGGCCTGTCTCATTTCAAGGTGTGGTCACGCGCATCATTTTCAGAAACGAAGACAACGGCTATACCATCGCGGAGATTTTGGACGGGACGGAAGAGTGGACGGCGGTGGGTGTCATGCCTTACCTGGCCGCGGGTGAGCATGTGTCCGGCGAGGGGACGCTTGTGGATCATCCGACCTACGGCCCGCAGATCAAGGTAGAGGCCATTTCGCGCGAGGAGCCGCTCGGCCGTGTGAGGATTGAAAAATATTTGGCCTCAGGCGCCGTTAAAGGGGTGGGGCCCGCCACCGCGAAAAAGCTAGTCGCTACCTTTGGCGACGACACCTTAACCGTGATGCGTCTTCATCCTGAGAAAGTGGCCCGTATTCGCGGCGTCGGCCCCAAGAAAGCCGAAAGCTTCAGCCAACAGTTAAAAGACGACCGCGCCTACCAAGAATTACTTTTAATGCTTCTGCCGCACGGGATCGGCCCGCTGCGCATTCATCGGATCTACCAGCTGTTCGGCATGGGCGCTGTCGATCAGATCGCCAAGAATCCCTATGAGCTGGCAAGACGTGTACCGGGGATAGGATTTCGCACAGCGGATGTCATCGCGCAGGGACTCGGTATCGCGGGGGATCATCCGGCGCGCCTTTCGGGCGCGATCCTTTTTTGGATGAATCAACTGCTGTTTAGAGACGGGCATACGGTCCTGTCGGAGCAAGAGTTGATACGGGTACTGTCACAGCAGCTCGAGGTGGATCCTTTATCCCTACTGCAGGCGCTTCATCGATTAATTGAAGAGGGTCAGATTGTCCGCCCTCATGAACTGCGTCACGATGGCAAAAAAGAGGGAAAATGGTCGATCGCGGCCAGAACGCTTGTGAAAGACAGTGTCTTGGGCACCGCGCCGGAGCCGGCCGATGCGGGACAAAAGCTTGTCGCCTTGCAGGACGTCTCCACGATAGAGCGCGCCATTGCGAAGACTATTCGGGAGCTTTCCAAAACACCTTTGTCCGGTAAAAAGAAAATGACAAAGGAAGAAGCGATGGAAGCTATCGACTCCGTCGCAAAAGCTGAGGCTTTTCAACTGGGAGAAAAACAAGTGGACGCCATGGTCATGGCGCTCACGAAATCCTTTTCTGTCTTGACGGGCGGTCCGGGAACAGGAAAGACGGCGATCGTCCGACTGCTCACAGGCATACTTCAAAAACGCGGCGAAACGGTGCTGCTTGCCGCGCCGACAGGCAGGGCGGCCCGGAGGTTGGGGGAGGTGTGCCGGATGCCGGCTCAGACATTGCACCGGCTGCTCACCTTGCAGGTTCAGGATGACAAAGTGCCCGACGCCGCCTTTTGGCTGAGTGCGGAGCCGCTTCTTTGCGACACCTTGATCGTCGATGAATGCTCCATGATTGATCTTTTCTTGTTCGCGAATTTGCTGTCCGCGGTAAGACCCGGCACGCGCGTGCTCTTGATCGGAGACGCCGATCAGTTGCCTTCGATTGGTCCCGGTCAGGTGTTGCGCGATATTTTGGCCTCACAAACTGTTACGAGCACGCGTTTGGTAGAGATTTACCGGCAAGAATCCCACAAGCTGATTGTGAGCAACGCGCACAAAATTTTAAAAGGGGATTCCCTTGAGTTGGATCAGTCGCTTGAGTCAGATTTCATGTTCATTGATTCGGCCGATGAGGAGGCCATGTTGAAAGGCGTACTGAAGCTCTGCCGCGATGTGTTGCCGAACTACTACGCGACGGACGGCGTCTACGGGGTTCAGGTGCTTTCCGCGTTGAGGCGCGGCATGGCCGGCGTCGATGAATTGAACCGCCAATTGCAAGAGCTTGCTCAGGGCCCGTCGTTTTTTCACCTTGAGCATCACGGTCAGAAATTCGCGGTTGGCGACAAGGTGATTTTGACCCGCAACAATTACAATCTTGCCTGGAAAATGGAAAATGGATCCCAGAGCGGCCAGGGCGTCATGAATGGCGAGACCGGAATCGTGCGCGCCATTTCGCAGGAAGCCAAAAGTGTGACCGTGTTCTTTGAAGAGGAGCGGATCGCCGTGGTAGAAAGCGACGATCTTTTGGATCTGGAGCTTGCCTACGCGATCACGATCCACAAGGCACAGGGCTCTGAGTATCCGGTGGAAATCCTTGTCATTCCTTCGAGTTCCCCCAGCTTTTTGACCCGAAATCTTTTGTACACGGGGGTCACAAGGGCCCGAGAACGGTTGTTTCTTTTAACACGCAAAAGAACGCTTTCTATGATGCTGAATAACAATGAAGCGAATGAACGGCGCGGCATGCTCAAAGATTGGCTGAAAGCGCTTTGATGAAATGAAGACCGTCCGCCGCTTTTTAGAAGAGCTGTACTATATCCCTTATTGCTCGGTGTGTGACAGCGCGGCGATACCCCCGCTTCCTTCCCCCCATATCTGTCGTGACTGTTTGTCAACGTTGCCCTTTCGTATGGGCAAAGAAAAGGTAACATGGGAGGGTGCTTTCCCGCTTTATGCCAGCTTGTTTTACCGCGATCCTGTCCCCCGGATGGTGGTGAGTTTGAAGTTTTCAGATCGCACGGACCGCGCGAACGCGATGGCGCCCCTGTTGGCGCGTACGGTTGAAAGGCACAGCTTATCCTTTGACGCGATCGTCCCTGTTCCCCTCCACGTGAAGCGTGAAAGAGAACGCGGTTATAATCAGGCGGCGCTCATCGCGGGTTCTTTATCCGAGATTCTCGCCCTGCCGGTCATTGACGGATGGCTTGTGCGGGATGTATATACAGAGCCGCAAAGTCTGTCACAGACGATGAAAGAACGTTTCTTGCATTTGAAGGACGCGTTTACATTGGAAGACGATCTGCCGGTCGGTCATTTTCTTTCGGGGCGGCATGTGTTGTTAGTGGACGATGTGCTGACGACAGGGGCGACCCTTTCGGCCGCCGCGGCTCCTTTAATCGCGGCCGGCATGAAGGTCACGGGACTTGTGGCGGCCAGTGACAAGGATCGGTATGATGGATATCGTGAAGCGTTAGAGGCTTATTTTTGATACATCTTGTAAAATGCTAGAATAACGAAACTATTAGAGGAGACCGCTCATGTCAGATAATTGGATTATTGCCTTAGGTTTAATTGTTCCCGGAGTCGCAACGGGTTTTGGGGCGATGCCTGCTTTGTTCATGAAGGATGTCTCTCGCAAGTGGCTTGACGCGATGCTCGGTTTTGCGGCCGGGGTCATGCTCTCGGCCACGGGTTTCTCGCTTATTTTGCCCAGCATTGAATATGGCGGCGGCGGCCTTGTTGCGGTGCTCGTGACGGCGGCGGGCGTGCTCGTGGGTGCGGGGCTCATTGATGTGATCGATTATTTTGCGCCTCATGAACATTTGATTGATAAGCACCATGAGGGGGTTGCCAGTGATTCTTTGAAAAAGATTTGGCTTTTTGTGATCGCGATTGCCATTCACAATATTCCGGAAGGGATGGCGGTGGGGGTCGCCTTTGGTTCGAATAATCTGTCCAATGGGATCCCGATCGCGATCGGGATTGGCTTGCAAAATATGCCCGAAGGTTTGGCGGTTGCGTTTGCGCTTATGCGGGAAAACTACAGCGCCAAAAAAGCGTTCTGGATCGCACTTATAACCGGTTTATTGGAACCGGTGGCGGCCTATTTGGGCTTTGGTCTGGTGCGGCTTTTCCATCCCGCGCTGCCGTTCATTCTGGCGCTTGCGGGAGGCGCCATGCTCTTTGTTATCACGGATGAGGTGATCCCTGAAACGCATAGCGGGGGCAATGAACGCATCGCGAGTTACGCGATGATCATCGGCTTTGTCGTCATGATGGTTCTGGACGTCTGGTTGGGTTAAAAAAGGCCCGGGAGAGTTCCCCGAAGCGATGGTGACTGATCGCGATCAGGCGCTCCATGGTAAAGGGAGGGATCCCCAATAAGGTGTGAATATCCAGTGATCCGGGGGCCATGGTCTCCTTCATCAATTGCGCAAAATCCAGCTGTGACTGCAGTTCCGTCAAAAAGCTCAACATGAGGATCGGCTCATGGGTGAAAAGCACGATGGCAAGCAGGCAGGCGAATGGATCGTTTCTCCCGATGCCCTGATCGTATTCTTCTTGGGATAAGACCGATTCGGGGAGGATAGAAAAAAGTGAGAGTTCGGGCAGGGCGTTCGTGATTTCGCTTTCAAAGACACGTTCTCCGTGCGCGATAATGTTGCGGTACTGGCGTAAGATATCAAGCGCCGCGTCAAAGAACTGTTCGTCATCCTCGGTCAGCGGGGCCTTGTCGTCATAGCCTGTTTCACCCCAAAGCATTTTCTTTAAGACTTCCTCCTGGTCGTGTTTGCGCAGGATGTTAAACCATTGGATGGCCAGTCCGAATTCTACGTCATGGATGAATATCCATGGGGGAAGTTGGCGGTTGCCTGTGAGGAAATGATGCGAATAGGAGTGGATGTTGGAGGGTGCGCGCAGGAGTTTTAACTTGTTGCGAAGGCTGCGCAGCGTCCCGGTCGTCTGTTTGTTTCTTGGGTCGTAGTAGCCGCGAAATAAATAGTTGTCGCGCGCGTTGTCGATGTCATCGCGGCTTGCCGAGCCAAACTTGCGGGAGATGAGGTAGGCCAGTTTTGTTTTAAAGGAGGCCTCCACGTAGAGGATGCCTTTTAGTACCGTCTGGTAAAAATTCATGTTGAGCATATGCGCAAGCTGCAAATCCACGATGGAGGGGTCGCCCGCAAAGTGACGCAGGTCAAGACCGCCGTAGAGGTGCTTGTTCAAATTGACCAGCGAATAGTAGGAAAAGGTGCTCAGCGATTCAATGGCGGCTTGTTCGTCGGGGACCTCGATGCCGCGTTCGCGCATGAAGAGGATTTGTTCTTGGTAGCTTCGAAAGGTCTTGTGTTTCTTTAACATGGTTCGGCTCCTTTCCCCTATTGATCTTATTATCTCACGAATGTGGCGGCCGATAGGTCCGATCCTTCACGCGCCGGTACGGTTCAACGGCCGGAGCAGGCTCTGGATCTCCCTTGCCGTCCATCCACCAGCGGCCATTGAGCGGGGAGTAGTATAGGGGGACTTCCTGCCCGTTGATGAGGCAGATCCAGCATTCGCCTGAACCCGCGGACAGGGCGGCGCGCCGCCCGACATAGCGGGAGGAGACCACCTCGTAGACACTGCCGTCCTCCCATATAATTTCTAAGGGCTTGCGGGTGCCTCCGGCGCTCATTTCGAGCGTTACCGTGACGGTCACAGGACGGCTCATGGTCCGAAAAACCCGATGGGATGGATGACATTTTCACTTTTAATGTCATGCCCGGTCAAAGACGAGTCAACCAGTGAAATGCCCCGGCGGACCGAGAGGCCTCCGTAGCGTGAGCGAAGGGTGTCCATGGTGTCCTCGAGGCGCAAAACCGCGGCACGGCGCTTTTCGTCCGGCAAAAAAGAGACTTGTTTTAGCTTAGAGGCGTCGACAAGTTTGCAGGCGCGCACGCCGAGGCTTCGGATCCACTGACCTTCTTTGAAGTTTTGCATGATGAGCGAGAAAGCCGCCGGCGCGATTTCGGAGCAAAGCTGTGTCGGAAGATCGAGCGGTGCTTGGCGTTCAAAGTTATTGAGCTGGTAGTCGCGCATGCTGATCTGAACCGTGCGGGCCGCCATGCCGGCGTCGCGTAATCGGCTTGCGACTGATTCGGACAACATATAGGTCACGGCCTTAATGTCCTCCGCGGTGTAAAGGTCGTGCCGGGTCGTGATGGAGTTGCCGACCGATTTGATGGGAACCGCTCGCCCCGCTTTTTCGACCTCGCTAGTATCGAGTCCCGCGGCAAAGGCATAGAGGCTGAGACCGACCACGCCGAATAATTCGCGCAAAAAATCGGGGCCGAGCGCGACGAGTTCAGCGATTGTCCGAACGCCGATGCGCCGCAACTTGCGGTAGGTCGCCCGACCGACATAGAGTAGTTTGTCGACGGGAAGGGGGTAGACGACTTGTTGATAATTCCCCTGTGTGATGACGGTCACCGCGTCCGGTTTTTTCAGGTCGCTGCCAAGTTTGGCATAGATTTTATTCCAGCTCACACCGACACTCACGGTCAGGCCGAATTCTTTTTTCATGCGCTCGCGCAGTATTTCGGCGATCACGGTGCCGTCCTCTTCAGGGCAGCCTTCAAGGTCGAGCCAGCATTCGTCAATGCCAAAGGCTTCGACGCGATCGGTGTATTCGTGGTAAAGCTCCCGGGCCAATCGGCTGTAGTAGAGGTAACTGGGGTAGTCAGGGGGGACGAACACAAGATCGGGGCATTTTTGCCGGGCTTCCCAGAGCGCCTCGCCTGTTTTGACGCCCGCATCTTTGGCCTGTTGGTTTTTAGCCAAGACAATGCCGTGCCGGTTCACGGGGTCACCTGCGACCGCGCAGGGTACTCTTCTCAGTGAGGGGTTTTTTAGCATTTCCACACTGGCGTAAAAGGCGTTTTGGTCGACATGCAGGATCGTGTTGTCTTTCATCTTGCTATGCATCCCGTCCGATCCACCAGCGGTGTGTGTCCGCGTTATAGAACAGGGTCACTTCACGTCCTTCGATGAGGCAGTAAAAACGCCAATCGGAGGTTCCGTCTTTGGCCGGATCGCGCCGGGGCGTCTGAAGGCGGCGGTCGATCTTAAATTCCGAACCGTCTTCAAAGCGAAGTGTTTTCGGGTAAAGATCGCCGTCCGGCTTCACTTCGGCGATGACGGTGACATACTTGCGTTCCATGACAAACCCTTTCAGAACATTTGTTCTGCTTTAGTTTATCACGCACATATGTTCGGCGCAAGATCTTTTAGGAGGCGTCGATAATATCTCCGTCAGTGGATAAGGTGACGATCTGCCAGGGGATGAATTTGCCGCTTTTTTTCAAAGCTTCCGTTGCCATGTATGACAGGCCGCCGCAACAGGGCACCTGCATGCGCACGATGGTGACGCTTCGGATATCATTTTCGCGGATGATGTCGGTCAGTTTAGCGGTGTAATCCACCCGGTCAAGTTTGGGGCAGCCGATGACGGTGACATGGCCTTTCATGAAGCGATCGTGAAAATCGCGGTACATGAAGGCGGAGCAGTCGGCGGCGATGAGTAGTTTTGTTCCGTCGAACAGCGGGGAGTTGACGGGCATCAGTTTTATCTGGATGGGGAACTGTGAGGTGGGTTCTGTAATAGTTTTTGTTTTTTCTTCTTCTTTTTGTTTTAAATGAATTTTGACCGCTTCTACATCGAAGGGCAGCGCTTCGCGCTCTACAAAATGAATGGCGTCCATAGGACAGGCCGGCAAACAGTCGCCCAATCCGTCACAGTAATCGTCTCGAATGAGACGGGCCTTGTTGTCAATCATGACGATGGCGCCTTCATGGCAGGCTTCGGCGCAGGCGCCGCATCCGTTGCAGCGTTCTTCGTCAATATCGATAATGCGTCTTAAGATCATCCTTGATCCTCCGTTTTTATTTTTTTGCGTTTGGAGCTGACTTCGTCTATGTGGATTTTCCACACCTCTGTCCGGTGCAGACTTCTTGCGACTTCGCTGTCAAAGGCATCCATATGGGTCGGTGTGTAGCGCAGACAGATGGCGCGCAAAGCCTCTATTTTTTCAGAAATCGCTTCCACACGCTCCGCAGTGCCCAACACAATGGCCGATTCAAACTCGGTGGTAAATTCGTCTGTGAGGGGCTTTACATTGCCGACACAGGAAACTGAGACTTTCGGATTTTTTCGCAAAGCTTCTAGTTTTCTGCCCTCGGGCGCGCAGTGAAAGTAGATGTATTCATCGATGCGAACGATTGAAAGGGGAACACCGTAGGGACTCCCGTCGGGCGATACCATACTCATGACCGCGTAGGCACAGCGGTCGATGACGTCTAAAGCAAAGGCTTGATCCATTTCTCTGTCTTTTCGTCTCATGTTTTTCGTCTGCCTTTCGTATCGTGTTCCTGTTCGAAAGAATTGTACCAGACGAACCCGCGAAAAGATTGGCGCTCCTTTATACTCGTAAAAAGATGTGACGAAGGAGAGCTTATGTGACTCATCATTGAACTTATCGCCTGGATAGGACGAAAATTGAAGCAACTGGCCCTGTACCTTTATGGAAAAATTCGTAAAGAATAAAAAGAAGCCTTGGATCAGCGTGTATCCAAGGCTTTTTTAATGGCGC
>DIRK01000059.1:31716-32589 GCA_002427535.1 Mageeibacillus sp. UBA5438
TGGCGCGCCCGCCAGAATTTGAATCCGGAACCTTCTGATCCGTAGTCAGACGCTCTATCCAGTTGAGCTACGGGCGCATGACAGCTTTCCTATATTAACGCCCTCCAAGCCCGATTGTCAAGCGTCGTAATAACCCTAAAAATGGGTAGGGTGTCTTTGAACACATTATGTGTATTTACTGAGGACATTCACATGGAACAAAACAACGTCATATTCACGCAGATCGTTTTTCGTCCTGCCCGAAAACTGATCCTTCGAAGAAGCAAAAATGCCAACCATTACTTTGCATATCTAGAGGAAGTCGGTCGGTCTGTGGCTGCCTGAGAACATGCGACCCGAAGGGACCGGAACCTATGCCCACGGCGTAGAAGTGGCATCCGATTTTGCAGGGGAGATCCCCGGTGGATTTGATGTCATCGATCTTCCGGCCTGCCCATTCATAGTCTTTCAGGGCGAACCCCACGACGATGAAGACTACCAATACGCGCCGGAATTAGCCCCCGGATCAGGGGTTTAGAATGATCGTCATGCGGGCGATGTAATCGGATTCCACTTGGATGGCCAGCGTTTTGGCCGTGCCATTATCTGAAAAAGACAAAAGATAACCATTTTCCCGCACAAAAGGATAACGGTAATAGAGTTCATAAACAGAATCACCGGGCTTTAAACCGGTCTTCGTGCGGTAATTGCTGTAAGAAACTGAAAGCTGGTGCACCGATCCGCGAAATGACAGCGCGTCGATGTCGCATTCACCTTCTGCCTCCACCACGAGCCCGGGCCAGATGACGCGGAAATCGCCCTCATCTTCCAACAATTCAAGGTTGAGGGGGATGCCCAACAAAGCGATCGCTTCCTCTGAATCGATCGTGACGT
>DIRK01000023.1:0-3189 GCA_002427535.1 Mageeibacillus sp. UBA5438
GTGAATGCCTTTGTGGTGACTTGGATGCCTGAGCGCTGATTGAAGTCTGTTTCTCAAAATGAGTGGTCGCGGATGACAATCCCAATGTCATCCGCGATCTTTTTTTGTGAAATTTCACCGACGGTGTTTCGGTCGCTTCCGAGCATTTCGACGCGTTTGGCGATTTCCTCCGAATGAAAGCGCAGACCTACAAGGCTTTCGCTGATCTCACGGAAGAAGTCGCTGTCGAGTGCGTCGGAATAGATGAGCACATCCTTGAGGATGCCTTGCTCCACCTTGAACAGTAATTCAGCTTGTCCCCAGGGATGGCGTCCTGTGTCGATTCTAAGGTCGAAATCAATCGATTTGCCGTAGCGCCAGTCCCAGGAAGCGTAGCGTGCTTCAAGTGACAGGAGTGCTTCGTCCTTTAAAAGTAACTCAGCTTTTGTTCTTTCTACTTCTAAACCCTTGGCATAGTGTTTTGTGAATGAGTCGATGACGGCTTCGGATAGGGCGTCGATTGTGAGGTCTTCTTTGACTTCGATGAGGTTCACGACGCGCGAGCGGACTGACTTGATCGCTCGTGTGGAGAGTTTGGCCTTTGAGACATTCAAGTAGCGCTCCAAGGGTTCCACGTCGGTGTCGACCATGAGGGTTCCGTGGTGCAGCGCGACGCCTCGGTGGTATCGGAAGGCGTTTCCGGAGAATTTTCGCTCATTGATCAAAATATCGTTTCTCCCCGAGCGTACAGCGTTGATTCCGAGTTTTCGCACGGCGTCCAATATGACCTGGAAGCTTTGGCCGAGGTCAAAACGTGAGCGCGGCAGGATAATTGAGAAGTTTAAATTGCCCAGATCGTGAAACACAGCGCCTCCGCCGGTGCTGCGCCTTGCAAGGTAACCGCCTTCTTCTTCGAGCAGTTCAGTCCGACACTCGGCCCAGGCATTTTGGTTGCGCCCGATGACGACGGTATGCGCGTTTTGCCAAAGAAACAAGATGGCGGCGTAGCGCCTTTCAGGGCCCGAGTCACTGTCACTGGTGCACTGTCCCATGAGGTATTCTTCTAAGGCAAGGTTGTTCCAGGGGTTCGTGGCCTGGGTCGTTACGATCAGGATTTTCTTCTCGTCGCTCATCGGTAATGCTTCATCCTTACTTAGTTTTTAGATCACCAGTCCCTGGTTTAAGTGGTTACAGTTTGTGGCAAGAGCGTTCATCGCGGCCGCGTTGATCGGGTAGGCGATCGGGGAGGCTGAGACGAGCGGGTGTGTGGCTGTCTGGAAGGTGTTAAGTTCTGTGGCGGTCATGCCGGAGGTGATCGCAAGGCTCAAGATATTGACGATCTCAGCGACTGTGTCGCCGCCGTAGATCTGGGCGCCTAAGATGACACCGGAACATTTGGAGAACAAGAGCTTAATGTGAACTTTTTGCGCGTCAGGGAGGGAGCCCGGATGGCGGTCCATGGTGTCGTATTCTCCGACCATGTAGGTGAAGCCTTCGGCTTTGGCCTGTGTTCGGTTAATCCGGCGGAGGCGTAGGTGCTGCCGAATACTTTGGTGGAAAAGGTGCTGATAGTGCCTTTGTTAGCTCGGACGAGGCGGAGTTGGAAGGCGTTTGATCCGGCGATTTTGGCTTCCATGGCGGCGGTCGAGGCAAGCAGAATGGGCGCGTCTTTGCCGGTGAAGAGTAGGTCTGTTTGTTTCATAGTGAGCTCCTTTTCGTAGATCACGCCTTCGTCGACGTCGCATTGCATGTGATCAGTATATAAGAATCTGCCATGCGGATAAAGATGAATGGTGGTATCATTCCCTTTATGGAAGTAGATCGTAAATGTCAGGAACACAGAAGTTACCAGGGGATTGCCATAGATGAAAACGCGCTTGTCCATGAGCGCTCTTGCGGGGCGATTGTTTTTCGCGCGATCGATGGGGAGGACAGGGTTCTTCTCGTTCAGCACCGTCCCGGTCATTGGTCTTTCCCGAAAGGTCATATGGAACCCGGAGAGACGAAAAGGGAAACCGCGATCCGCGAAGTGTTAGAGGAGACGGGGATTCATGTGGCGATTTCTTCTGATTTTGCGCGCTCCTCCACCTATGCGCCGCGCCCGGGTATTTTTAAGACGGTGACGTTTTTTCTCGGGGATTATTTGGACGGTACGCCCATCCCTCAACTTTCTGAGGTGAAAAAGGCGGAGTGGATTTCGCTTGAGGCGGCAAAGGAGCTTCTTATCTTTGATCGCGATCTTGCAATCTTTCGCGAGGCGATTGAATGCGCCGGACTTAAAAGACAAAAACCGGCATAGGGGGGATCATGTCACAACCGGAACAAAAGGATGATACCTTTACATTAAAAGAGCATTACAGTTTTGGTGAACTGTTGACGATTATGGCGTTTTTGCGTTCGGATGAAGGCTGTCCCTGGGATCGCGCGCAGACGCATGAGAGTATTGCCGGCAATATGTTAGAAGAAGCGTATGAGGCGGTGGTGGCGATCGGGATGAACGATCCTGCGGCTTTGCAAGAGGAGCTCGGAGATGTCCTGATGCAGGTGATTTTCCACTCGGATATGGCGGAGGCGTTTACGATTCGGGATGTGATCTCGGGAATTTGCCGAAAGCTTATTTCAAGGCATACGCATCTTTTTGGGGACGACCAAGCGGATACGCCTGAGAAGGTGCTTCGTACCTGGGAGAAGAATAAGCAGATTGAAAAGGGTTTTCAGTCGGTCAGTGATTCGATGCGGGATGTGCCAAGAGGGATGCCGGCGTTGACGCGCGCTTTTAAGATTCAAAAGAAGGCGGCGAATGTAGGCTTTGATTGGACGTCGGTGGATGGCGCGATGCGCAAGATTGAAGAGGAACTGGCGGAGCTGTTTGTGGAGGTTGAAAAGGGTGACAAGAAGCGCACTGCGGAGGAAGCGGGCGATCTCTTGTTTACGATTGTGAATATTTTGAGACTCTTGGATCTTGATCCGGAGACGGCTTTGACGGGTTGTACGGAGCGTTTTATTGGGCGTTTTTCTACGATGGAAGAGGAAGCTGAAAAAGGCGATGTGAAGCTCTCTGATTTGGATTTGGATGAATTGGAAGCGCTCTGGGTGATGGCAAAAAAACGTGAGAGCCAACAGCTAAAGGACGTTTAGGATGAGGCTTGATAAGTTTTTAAAAGTATCGCGTATTGTGAAGCGCCGGACGGTGGCCAACGAGATGGCGTC
>DIRK01000023.1:3552-10209 GCA_002427535.1 Mageeibacillus sp. UBA5438
AAAGGCGCTTTTAGTTGCAAAACCGAACAAACTCCAGTACGATGTGATCACTATCAACAGGATGTCAGGTCGACAGGTGAACACAATGCGTCAGAGTTATGCCGAAAATCGTAGAGTTGAGCGCAGGCACTCGTTCCTGACATTTTTCACGCGTTTTTTTGCAGGTGTGATCACCGTTATTATTGTCAGCTTATGTGTTTCCGCGTTTTTTTCCCAGCAAAATGAATTTGAACGGTTGGCGCGTGAGAGGCGGAAGCTGGAGCGTGAGCGCAATCTTCTTTATGAGGAGTATGATTCGCTCAAGGGTCTTGACGACATTGCGGAGTCGTTGGATTATGTGGAGCGTATCGCGCGCGATTACTTGGGGATGGCGTTGCCGGGTGATCGGGTGATCATCGTAGACTAGGGGTATTTTTCGTGTTTTATTTGGGTTGTCATTTATCTTCGAGTGAAGGTTATCTTCATATGGGCGAAACGGCCCGTTCGATTGAGGCTAACACTTTTCAGTTCTTTACAAGAAATCCGCGCGGCGGTACGGCAAAACCTCTCAATTTGGAAGATATTGCAGCGTACAACGCTTATGCCAAAACACACGCAATCGGTACGATTGTGGCGCACGCGCCTTATACGATGAATCTATGTTCCGATAAATCGCATATCCGTGAGTTTGCCCGCTCCATGATGCGCGATGATTTGGAGCGCCTTCAGCATGTCGATAATGTGGTGTACAACTTTCATCCGGGTAGTCATGTGGGTCAGGGGGTCGATCTGGGGATCCGGATGATCATTGAGGCGATTAATGAGGTGTTAACAAAGGAGATTACCACGCCTATTTTGTTGGAGACGATGGCGGGTAAGGGAAGTGAGATTGGGCGTTCTTTTGAGGAGATAAAAACCATTATTGATGGCGTCCATTTTCAGGATAAAATCGGTGTTTGCATGGACAGCTGCCATGTCTACGATGCGGGTTACGATGTGGTGACTAAATTAAACGAGGTGATTGATTCTTTCGATGACATTGTGGGCATCGATCGCCTACAAGCGTTTCACTTAAATGACAGTAAAAATGATTTTGGAAGCGGCAAGGATCGCCACGCGAAGATTGGGGAGGGTTCTTTGGGACTTCAGACTATCGTCAATATTATTAATCATCCGAAGCTAAAAGATCTGCCCTTTAATCTTGAGACGCCGAATGAACTGGATGGCTATGCACAGGAGATTAAGCTCTTAAGAGATAAAAGGCTGTAATTTACTCGAAGTGTACGAGTTGTTTTAATTCGCCGATTTCCTCCATCGCTGATTCCACTGCTTCAGAAGGGATGTAGTAATCATAGATTTCTTGTGTGGCGCCTAGTTCAACGGCAAGCGCGGCTCCCCTTCTTCCCTGTTTCAAATAGGGGATTCCTTTTTCTTCTAAGTAGCTTTCGACATGAGCGCTCCATACCATGGGAGATGAGATGAAGAAGACGGGTTCTTGTTCGGGGGAGGTTTCCTCCTCTTTCTTTTTTCTGAATAGATCCAGGAACATGGCGTGAACCTCCTTTGGCTTACTGCGGGGTATGTCTATTTTACAGGAAGAGGGGTATAGAGATAACAAAAGGGTGGTTTATACGACCTTGATTCTGGTTATTAATACTCTTTGTTTAAATGTGAATATTTTGTATAATAAGCCATCAAGAACTATTGGATACAATTTGGAGGAAAAAAATGAGGAAATTATCAGTTTTTGTGGCCTTGCTTTTGATCGCATCTATTATGTTGCTCGTCACGGCTTGCGGCCCAAAAGAACCGACCCCTACAGAAACAACACCGGGCCCCGCGCCGACAGAAGGAACCACCCCGGAACCGAAACCCGCAGAGCCCGTAGAGATACCTAAGCTGCGTATTGCTTATGTGCCCTCGATGGATGTTGAGTTGATTCTTGAGACGACGGAACCGCTGAAACAACTGTTAATCGATGAGTTGGCGAATCACAATTTTGACGTCAAAGAAGTTGAAATTACAGTGGGAACAAGTTTTGAAGCAGTCGGTGAAGCACTTTCAGCAGGAAGTGCGGATGTCGGCTTTTCAAGTGCGCTTGTTTACATCACCTATGACGACGAAGTGGATCTTTTGTTGACCGCTGCGCGCTATGACTTTAAAGAGTCCAGCATGGACCCGATGGTTTGGAATAAGGGTTTGGCGGAACGTGACAATACGAAACAAGTGACAGGTTATCCGGGTCTTATTTATGCAGGACCTTCTGAGTATGGCAAAATGCTTGCGGCTAAAGTTGAAGCGGGCGAAGAACTTACTTGGGAAGACATGGATGGTGCCGTGTGGGCCGTGGCCAACACATCTTCAAACGCCGGTTATCTCTACCCTTCTTTGTGGTTGAGAGACCGTTTCGGCAAGATGATTTCAGATCTCTCGAACGTGCTTCCGGGCACTGCTTATCCGCAGATGTTTGCCCAGGCGGCGAACGAAACTGTTGATGTTTTTGTTTGCTATGCGGATGGCAGATCGGGCTACGAAGATCAGTGGCTCGGAGAACTGGGACGCGATAAGCCTATTGAAGAAGAAGTTAAAGTCATCGGCGTCACCGATTGGATTACAAATGATGTGGTCATCGGGAGCCTTGTCTCGGATACGATGATGACGGAAGGCTTTAGACAGGCTTTCTGTGATTCCTTGGTGGCCATTTCTCAAACAGAGGCAGGTTTCGAAGCGATCCAGATTTTTTCGCATGTGGGATATTTGCCCGGCGTTGACTCTGAGTATGATGCCATGCGTGCTGCACAGGAAATCCTTCGTGATCTCGAATAATCATTTGATCCGGCACAACGGTTAGTGCTGTTAGACGACATGGGATGCCTTTGGCATCCCATGTCATTATGGATCACAACATTTTAAAGGGCTTTACATGATCATTTTTGATAAAGTTACAAAAATTTATCCTAACGGTGTGCAAGCACTGACGGAGGTCGATCTCACCATCGAAGATGGCGAGTTTGTTGGAATAATCGGTTTGTCAGGGGCCGGCAAATCGACGTTAATTCGCGCGATTAACAGGATCCATCCGATTTCAGATGGGACGCTTACGGTGAATGGTGTTGACGTGAAGACGCTTAAAGGAGCTGATTTGCGTAAGTTCCGCCGCGGTATCGGCATGATCTTTCAATCGTTTAATCTCGTGACGCGGTCGCGCGTCATCAATAATGTTTTGATGGCTCGGGTTCCCGATCTGCCGCTTTGGCGTTCATTTCTTGGTTGGTTTCCGAAGAAGGACAAAATGGATGCGCTCGAAGCGCTCGATAATGTGGGAATTTTGGAAAAGGCTTACGCGCGTGTGGACCAATTGTCCGGTGGTCAGCAACAGCGTGTCGCTCTAGCTCGGACGCTTGCGCAAAATCCTCAGATTATTTTGGCCGATGAGCCGGTGGCTTCGCTTGACCCGGTCATGGCCAGACAGGTCATGGACGATTTTCGCCGTATTAATGAAACCATGGGGATTACTATTCTGATCAATATCCACGTGGTCGAGCTTGCTTTAGAATATGCGGACCGTATCGTGGGGATACGCGATGGACGTATCGTATTCGATGGTCCGAGTGAAGCGGTGGACCAAGGGGTTCTTAACAGTATTTATGGGGGTGATGTCCCGGAGGATCAAATGCTGTCTTCCATGTGCGCTGTGACAGAAAGCGGTGGGGGCGATGACTAATCCTTACGATCTCATTTTCAGGCCGAAGGTCATCCGGCTGGAAAGCGGCAATAGTGTCGAAAAGAAGGCCTCACGTCTTCCGATTATTATTCTGTTGCTGGTGGCACTCACATATATTGCGGTACGTGTGACGGATTTTGATGTGCGGGTGCTCGCAAAGCGCGGCCATCAATTTTTCGTCATTTTGGAAAAGATATTTGTCCCTGATTTCAAATTTGCAAAACATGTGTGGACGCCCTTGTTCAATACGATACAGATGTCCGTCATGGGTTCTTTTGTGGGCTGTGTTTTGGCCCTGCCCTTTTCTGTGTTGAACTCCTCGAACATCATGACCAATAAAGCGGTTCTTTTTATAAGCCGTATTGTGTTAAGTGTTTTGCGCACATTACCCACACTTGTGATGGCGATGATTGCCACGCTTATTTTTAACTTGGGGACTTTTGCGGGGACAGTGGCGATTGCGCTGTTTACTCTGAGTATGGTGACCAAAATGATGTATGAATACATCGAGACCGTTGATATGGGGGCTTATGAGGCCGCTGAGGCGCTTGGAGCCACTAAGACAAAAGCGTTTGTGTCTGCTATCTTGCCTCAGATACTCCCCAGTTATCTTTCGACATGCCTTTACTGTGTTGAAACGACGGTGCGTCACTCGGCGGTACTTGGCTATGTGGGGGCCGGGGGTATCGGGTTGACATTGAGTGAGCGGATTTCGCTTCGCGAGTACCATCAGGTGGGGACGATTTTGTTTATGCTTTTTGTGGCGGTTGTCATTATCGAGAATACGAGTAAGTATTTGAGAAAGAAACTTGCGTGAGGGGGTATTGTTAGTGAATCCGAAATTAGCAGAAAACCTCCAATCGCAGCCGAAGCGCTGGAAATACCAAATACCGATTGCGCTCATTGTGGCTATTTTGCTTGCGTGGTCGGCGACCGCGATTGAATATCGTGGCATCACGGAGCGCGGCCCGATGATGGCTTTGAATATTTTGAAAGGGATTATCAATCCGGATACCCATATTCTGTTTGGGTTTCATGATCAGTCTGTTCCTTATTTGCTGATTGAGACCTTAAGTATTGCGTTCCTCGGTACGATTATCGGAACAATTTTGGCGATTCCATTGTCGTTTTTGTCGGCGAGGAATGTGGCGCCTCGCCCCATTACGGCGGTCATGAATATTGTGATTATTTTGATCCGTACGGTTCCTGCCTTTGTCTATGGCCTGATGTTTATTCGAGTGACAGGGCCCGGCGCTTTTGCGGGGGTCATGACAATGAGTTTAACTTCTATAGGAATGTTGACAAAGCGCAATACGGAGGTGGTTGAGGATCTTGATAAAGGGGTGATTGAGTCGTTGGATGCTGCGGGCTGTACGCGCTTTCAGAAGATTCGTTATGGTGTGTTACCGCAATTGTTTAGTAATTTTATTTCCAATACGATTTACCGTTTCGATCTTAACATGAAGGATGCATCGGTCCTGGGCCTTGTCGGCGCGGGTGGTATTGGCGCTCCTTTGATTTTTAATATGAGTTTGTTCCGCTGGAATGTGGTAGGCGCGCTGCTCATCGGATTGATGATTATGGTGCTGATTGTTGAAGTGATCTCGACGCGCCTTCGCACAAAATTGGCGCGCGGCTAGCATAAGAGGGAGGAAGATGGATGAAAGTAATCGCCGATTTACATACGCATACCTTGGCGAGTGTACATGCTTATTCAAGTGTAAGTGAAAATGCGAAGGCGGCTTTTGAGCAGGGACTTTCCGTTTTGGGAATTACCGATCACGCTCCATGTCTTCCTGACGGTGTGCATGAGCTGCACTTTATGAATTACCATGTGCTCCCTCAAGGGATGTTCGGTGTTCGGATGCTTTACGGCAGCGAGTTGAATATTCTCGATTATGAGGGAGCGATTGACTTGAACGAGACGCTCCATAAACGAATGGATATTTGCATTGCAAGTTTCCATGAATTTACACTCTCACCGGGTTCGCAAAAGGACAATATGGGCGCTTATCTTGGGGCCATGCAAAATCCTTATGTCGATATTATCGGGCACCCGGATGATGGAAAGATCCCTGTGGATTTTAAAGTGCTTGCGCGTGAAGCCAAGAATATGGATGTCATGCTTGAAGTCAATAATTCATCGTTGAAAGTCGCTCATTATCGCCTAAATACGCGAGAGAACATGATCACGATGCTCGGCTATTGCGCGCGATACGGAACCTTAGTGGCCCTGGGATCGGATGCGCATTACCATGGTGCCATCGGCCAATTTGATGAGGTGCTTGCTCTTATTCGGGAGATTGATTTCCCCGAAGAATTGATTGTCAATACATCGATTGAGAAGATTATGAAGCAGCTAGGAAAACGGCATCCTCATTTGGTGGTTTGAGTCAAGATCTGCGATTTTGATACCGCATTTTTATAGTTATCCTATACTGCATGTCATGTGTATCAGGTACCACCGCTTGATATGTCAGCCGGTCATATCGATGGGTGGCTAGAACTGGGTACCGTCAATAGTCTTTCGCACATTTGTCTTGCCTGGTAATGTTCGGGGGCCCGCCCTCGAACGCGGCGCGACTTTATGCCCCCTGTTCCTCCCTCATTTCAAGGATCCATATGTTCTTTTTGTTCCGCTTGACCGTGCCTTTGTCAACAGAGTGCAACATAAGTTAATTGCCAGTTTTGATTCATTAGGGTTTACAGTTTTTGCATGGTTTATATCCTGCCGCGATCGCTTCATCCCTGGTTGCAAAAGAAACCCTGTTCTTCTCGGCCGGCAAAGTGTGGCAAGAGGGAAGATGAAATATTTTCGAATTTACATTCCCTATATAATCTCCCTTAACAACGGCCTTGGTCGTGGTTGTGGTTGTTGTCTCCTTTTTTGTTGTCGTAGTCGTCTCCGGTGTGGTCGTAGTGGTTTTTGGGGAGTCAAGTCCAGAATGTTGGTG